>JAICUO010000132.1 GCA_025935815.1 Streptosporangiaceae bacterium | reverse complement strand
GGCGCCGTGTTCGCCATCCCGTATGCCCGGATGGCCGGCTGGTACGACGGCCTGGCCGAACTGCGCGCCGCTGGCTTCGCGCTCCTGGCGCTGACCCCCGAGGAGGACGCCACCCCGATCGCGCAGGCGCTCGGCGCGCTCCTCGGGCCGGGCACGGGACCGGCGCGCGCCGCGCTGCTGCTCGGCACCGAGGGCGACGGCCTGTCCTCCCGGTGGCTGCGCGAGGCGGACGCCCCGGTCCGCATCCCCATGAGCCCGCGCGCCCGCGCGGCCGGAGTCGACTCCCTCAACGTGGTCGCCGCGGCCGCGATTGCCTGTAACCTCCTTGCGACTGAGGCGGCGATTGTCAAGTAGTGACCCTCTTGGGACGCGGTGCTACCTTGGTCCCGCATGCATCCCGCGAATGCGTGCGTTCAGAACCTTCTTGGTCTTCATGGGGAAAACGCGCGAGTCGGTTACCAGGCCGCGTGAGTAGATTGAGCTCGGGACTGGAGGGGGCCTTGAGCATCAGCGAGGACGAGGGCGAAAGGACGAGGGCGGCGACGTACGCGGGTCCGCCATCCGCCGACGGAGGCATCCTTGATGCCGATGACGCTCTCTTCGACGACGAGTCCGATGACACCGCCGAAGGCTTGGGAGACACCGCCGAAGGCTGGGATGACACTGCCGAAGGCTTGGGAGATACCGCCAGGTCGGCTTCGTCGGCCACCAAGTGGGGGATGGCTGGGCTGCTCCTCGCCTATGCCGGGTTCGGCAGCTACTGCCTGGTCTCCGCGGTCGGGCATGGCATGGGACCGGATCACCCGCAGGGCGTGACCCGCAGTGTCACCACCGCGCTCGGCAAGTCGCCGGCCATCCCGGCCGCCAGGGTCCCGGCGGTCAAGGCGGAAACCGGGGCACCGCGAGGTGGTGCCGCCGTCGCCGCGGTCACGCAGTCGGCGGCCACGTCCAACGCGATCATCACCGGGAAGGCGTATGCCGCGAAGGCGTTCGCGCGCGTGCACGCCGCCACCACGACGCCGAAGGTGGAGGCACTGTCGGCGGTCAGCGCGACCGCGATCGGCCCCGCGGGCGGCAACGGCGATCATCCGCAGATAGCGCCCATGGTCCTGGACGGCAACGCGGCGACCGCCTGGGTAACCCACTGGTACGCCTCGGCCCACTTCGGCAACCTCAAGGACGGGACCGGACTGGTCCTGGACATGGGCCGAGCGGTAACGATCCGCCGGGTCCAGCTGGCCCTCGGCGGCAGCCCCGGCCTCTGGGGCGCCGACATCCAGATCCGCGTCGGGAACTCCCCGGGGCAGTGGAACTTCACGCCCGCCGCGATGGCCACCGACGTCGGCGGCTGGGTCGCACCCGAACTGCGCACCCCGGTGACCGGGCGCTACGTGCAAATCTGGTTCACCAAGCTGCCGCGCGACTCCTGGGGCACCTACCAAGAGCACGTCTATGGCGTCACCGTCCACGGCTCGGCCCCGGCCGGGTCGGGGAGCACCGCGGCCAGCGCTACGCCCAGCGCATCGACTCCCGCCCACGCCACCCGCCACACCGGACACGCGGGCATCGGTTACCCGGGTGGAGGTCACTCGGGTGGCGGCCCGCATCCGCCCGGTGCCGCGCACGCGGGCCACGGCGCCCATCCCGGCGGCGGCCGGGGCCCTGGTGGCCATGGCGGTGCAGGCCACGGCCATGACGGCTATGGCGGCGGTCCCGGTCACGGGGATCGTGACCACTGACGTCGCGCGTGCCTGACCAGGCACGGAAACCCGGATTCGGGCATATCGAAGTCGCTGATACCGATAGATTTCTGCGGGAGTGCGGTAGTAGCGGGACGCCTGGCGACTGTGCTGTTGAAGTGAGTCCTGACATGCGCAGGGTTCACGGAAAGTGTCCCAGGCAAAGGAGGGCAGCGGACCTTGAGGTTCGGCGAGCACGAGGATATCGGCCACCATGGCGGTGACCGGTGGTTCGACTCGTCCCCGCGTTCCGGGGGCATCGGGGGCGATGACCCCGAACCAGCGATCGAGGAGGCTCCCGACGCGTGGTTCTCGACCCCGCCCCAGCCGACCGGGCCTGCCCGCCCCGACGAGCCTCCCGCACTCTCAGAGAGCACCACATTCTCTGGGGGCACCGCATCCTCACAGAGCACCGCATCCCCAGAGAGCACCGCATCCTCAGAGCCGACTGTGTTCACCGGCCCCGCGACGCGCGTCGAGCACCCCGCAGTCGTCGAGCCCGCCGCGCTTCCAGTGCGCGCCCGGCGTGCTAAGCACGCCGCCCAGCCACCCGCGCCCGCTATCCCTCCTGAGCCCGCCGGACCAGGCCTGCCCGCGGACTCCGGCGCATCGTGGTTTAACCCGGCCTCTCGCCCGGAACCCGTCCAGCCGAGCTGGGAAGCGCCCGATCCCCCCGCCTGGGGCACCGAGCCGTGGGCCCGGGGCACCGAATCCCCGGGGCGGGAAAGCGAGTCCCCCGACTGGGGGACCGAGCAGCTGGCCCCGGGCACCGAGTCCCCGGCTGGATACACCGACCCGTCTCCCACTCGTGCCGAGCCCCTCCTGCGCAACCCCCCCACTCGCGCCGACCCGCTGCTGAGCAACCCTCCTACCCGCGCCGACCCGCTTCTCAGCAACCCCCCTACCCGCGCCGACCCCCTTCTCCGCGGTGGCGACACCCTCCCCAGGGACGGTGACATCCGCGGCGGCGAATTCCGGGACAATGACTTCCGGGACAGCGACGGCTTCCCGCCGGCCATCGACGGCCTCGGCCGCGACGGCGCGCGACGCACCCCGCCGCTCACGCCGACCGACACGCCCCCGCGCGGTGAGCAGGCCTCCAGCTCCTGGGCGGGCGTTACCCGCGGCCGCCCCCCGGTCGCGGACAGCCCGCCGTCCCCGGCAGACGTCAACCCGGGGAGAAAGAACGCCCCTCCCTGGTCCACCATGCCCGTCGAGATCGGGCCCGGGATCGGGATGCCCGGAGGCGAGACCGGGCCGAACGGCGCCGCCAACGGTACCCCCTTCGCCGGGGCGCGGCTCGCGGGCTTTAGCGCTCCCGGCGCGGCGCAGGCCGCCCAGGCGGGAACGCCGCGGCCATTCCGCCGTGCGGACACCGGCAACTTCCGCCGCCAGGGCCAAGACACCGGGGCGTTCCGCCGGATCCGGGACACCGGCGCGATGCGCGCCATCATGGATACCGGCGCGATGCGCGCCATCATGGATACCGGCGCGATGCGCTCGCTCATGGACACCGCGGCGTTCCAGGCGCTGCGCGACCGCTACGCGGGCAAGGGCCGGGTGATCGCGGCCATCGTGATCGCCGGCTGGGTGGTGCTCGCCGGGGTCGGCGTGTTCCTGGCATTCGGCTTGCGCAGCGAGGGCAACAGCGCGACTGCCAGCTCAAATCCCACGACCTCGACCACCCACCCGGGCACCGCCTCGGGCAGCAAGTCCGGAACGAAGAAGGCCGCCCCGCCCGCGACGGTCGCTGCGCTGCCGGTGGCCAAGGTCATCGCCTGGGGACCGACCGGCGTGAGCACCGCCGAGCACCCGGAGCAGGGCGCCCGCGTCGTCGACGCGAGCGCCGCGACCGCCTGGCACTCGAGGTGGTACATGAAGCCGGACTTCCCCGGAGCCGGCCTCGTCCTCGACATGGGCAAGACCGTGACCGTCACCGAAATCAAGCTCAAGCTCGCCCAAGGCGATGCCGATTTCCTCATCCGAGTCGGGAACACCGCCAAGCCGGGCACCTTGACCAAGGTCGCCTCGCGCAGCCACTCGGGCGGCGACGTGACGATTAAGCTCGCCAAGCCGTCCCATGGCCGCTACGTAGAGCTGTGGATCACCCGGCTGCCGAGGGACTCCTCCGGCACCTACCAGGAATTGGTCTACAACGTGCAGGTCACCGGCCTGACGTAGCCGCTGGCACGACGACGCCCGCCAACCCCGCCAGCTGGCCGGTCAGCGACTCGGCGGTGTCCGCCGGGCCGGACGCGGTGCCCGCGGGCCGGGAGTTGAAGCTCGCGATGCCGCCGCTGTTCTCCGCCGGCGGCACGCCGCGACTGGCCAGGCAGCGCGGGTAGCGCACGCCCGGCACGGCGGGGACGATCGCCTCCACGACGAGGTCGTGCCGCCAGTCATCGCCGAAGTCGTACACGTAACCAACGGTCGCCTTCTCGCCGTCGGCAACCTGGGCCAGCGTCGCCGTGGACTCATCGGCCCGCAGGGACCAGAAGTCGTCCTGGGCCGGGTCACCGAAGTCGCCGCACGCCGTCTCGAACAGGTGCAGGTGACAGTCGAACCAGCCGAACGCGGTCTGGATCACCTCGTGCAGCACGCTGAGCGGCAGGTCACTGGGCACCTCTAGGCGCCGCCACACCGAGGGCCGCGCCCCGCGCAGGGAGACCTTAACCCGGTGCACACTCGTCGCCGCGCTGGCAGGCAGCGGGGGCAGCGGTCGCATCGCCGCGGCCGCCCGGCCATCAAGGGAGACCCTGCTTTCCAGCCCGGTCTCGTGCAGACCGGCCCTGCCCTGCGCAGCCAATGACCGGAGGATGTTATCAAGCGCCTCTTCTGTCCTTGGCATGCCCTTGATTGTCTCGCATCCGCCTAGCGACATCCGGCACGCCACGCCGTGTCTTTCCTGCGAGACCCTGCATGCCCCCTGTCACTCGGATTCGTCTGCTCTCCAACGGCGACAACCTGGCCAACGCCATCCACGCCGACGTGGTCGCCGGCACCCTCCCGCAGATCTCGTGGGTCGTGACCAACCGGTTCATCGGCCACATCGAGAACGGCGCGGACAGCGTGACCGGCTCGTTCTAATCTCCGCACTGCGGCTCGCGGCAGGCCCTTCGCGATAGCGCCGGGCCACCGCGGCCAGGACCCTGCGCCAGCGAGCCCGCCGCACCGTCCCTGGCTCCCTTACTCTTCCCAGGCGGTGCCGGTCAGGCGCTCGAAGACCTCGATGTAGCGGGCGCGGGTCGCGTTGACGATGTCGTGCGGGACCTCCGGGCCCGGCGGCTTGCGGTCCCAGCCAGAGACGGTGGCCGACCAGTCGCGGACGAACTGCTTGTCCAGGTACCGCTGCTGGCCGCCCGGTTGCCACTCGGCCGCCGCCCAGAACCGGGAGGAGTCGGGGGTGAGCACCTCATCAGCTAGGGTCAGCGTGCCCGCGGCATCCATGCCGAACTCCAGCTTGGTGTCGGCGATGACGATCCCGCGCTCGGCGGCGATCTCCGCGCCGCGCGCGTAGACGTCGAGGGTGAGCCGCTTGACCTCGGCTGCGGTATCCGGACCAATCGAGTCCGCGACCTCCTCGAACGTCATGAACTCGTCGTGCCCCGCCAGCGCCTTGGTCGTCGGGGTGAAGACCGGCTCGGGCAGGCGGGATCCCTCCGACAGCCCCGGCGGGACCGGCACGCCGCTGATCTCCCCCGTCGCCTTGTAGGACTGCAGGCCCAGGCCCGCCAGGTACCCCCGGGCGATGCACTCGACCGGGACCATGTCCAGCCGCTTGCACCGGATCGCCCGGCCCGCCCACTCCTCGGGGACGTCGGTGGCGGAGATGACGTGGTTCGGGACGATGTCGCGCAGCTGGTCGAACCACCACAGGGACAGTTGCGTGAGGATCTTGCCCTTGCTCGGGATGGGCGTCGGCAGGACGACGTCGTAGACGCTGACCCGGTCGGAGGCGACCAGCACGATGTCCTCGCCGTCCGCGTAGACTTCCCGGATCTTGCCGGAGTGCAGCAGTTCCATGAGGTGACTCCCTGGTCAGGTGGGACACGCGAGCGGGACAGCCCTCGGGGAAGCCTACAGTTAGGCCCTCCCGTGCATTCCCGCGTACTCCCGTCCCTGGCGGTGCCTGACGAGCGCGCGGATCCCGGCGAAGAGGGGAATACCCCACAACACCAAGACCATCACGTGCGCTCGGTTCCCGGCGCATCCCGAAATTCGTTCGAAGGCCGTGACAGGGCCGCGCCCTGGTCGCTAGACTGTGCAATATGACGACGGCACCGGGAGTCCCGGATGTGATTGTGCCGCAGCAGCCGCGCAAGCGATACGCGCTGCGCGCCGTCGTCGTGCCCGCGTCCCTGGCGGACTTGCATGGCCCAGTCGCCGGCCTGATCGAGCTGCCGCAGCGGCTGTTCTGGTCGGGCGATCGCGTGTTCGATCTTAGCGACCGCGACCGACTGCTGGAAATGTACGAGGCCGTCCTTGACGCGGCCCGCTCCCAGGAGGACCTGGCCGAGTACCTCAACGGCGAGACGGTTAGCACGGCGTGGGTGCACCTGGCGCTGTCGCCGCGGGTCCGCCGCGCGTGGGAGTCCGCGCATCCGCAGTTGCTACAGTCGGCTCTGGCCGTCACCGCCGCCTGACTTTATGCTCGCGCCTTCCTAGGCGGATCGACCCCGCACCCCCGAGCCTTCAACCCCGAGGCGGGCACATGGCGTTCGATGAGTTGCACCGGCATGTCGCCCGGATCGCGCTGAAGGCGGCCGGCCGCAAGTACGGGGTGGCGCTCGCCGGCGGGAACGCGCTCATGGTGCACGAGGTGGTGAGCCGGCACACCGAGGACGTTGACTTGTTCGTGCGGCGGCTTGGCAACGTCGCCCCGGCGGCGGCGGAGATCCAGGCCGCCCTCGAAGCGGCCGGGTACGTCACCGAGCGGCTCGACGCGGCCGAAGCCGGGGGACTCGGCGACCTGTGGCCCGACGCCGGCGAGGAGCTCGCCGAGTGGGAGGTCACCGCCCCCGACGGCGAGCACACCGTGCAGGTCCAGGTCGCCTACTTCGAGACGCTGGCCGACCCGGTGACCGTGCCCGACCTCGGCCCCGTCCTCGCGCTGGAAGACCTGGCCGGCTGGAAGACGGTGGCGCTCGCCAACCGCATGGCGGCGCGCGACTACGTGGACATCGCCCAGCTGCTCAAGCAGTACACGGTGCCGGAGCTGATCGCGCTGGCGCTGGAACGCGATCCCGGCCTGCATCCGGCCGACTTCGCCGATGCCGGGCTGCACCTAGACCGGATGCGCGACTCGCGGCTGGCGGCGCTGCTCACCGGCCTGGACGGCGAGGACGCCGCCTGGCTGCGCGCGCAGTTCGCCCCCTGGCCGCGCACCTCAGTCCCCCGCCCCGACGCCTAAGCCCCCACAAGCCAAATGCGCAATAAGTCAACGGGTTTGGCGGTACCGGGCAGAGCGGGTTGTGGCGAGTCATAACGGCACTTCAGACGGCCTGATTCGAATACCCGCCTGCAAGCGGCACTCTGTCCGTTATGTACAGTTCCAACCCGTTTCACCCGGTTGGGTAGGGGTCGGGTTCTGACTTTGCCCTGACTGGGCCGACTGCCGTTCCCCTGCTGAGCTGGGCTTTCGCGCTGGCCGGGTCCGGCCTGGGATGCCCGGCCGCTGCCTTGATGGTACCGAGCGCGCGTGGGCGCCGACCGTGCTGCCCGGCGCGCGGCGGGGCCTGGGCGGCGGGCGGGGTGCACTTCCCCGGCCGCCGGCGATAGGTGCCTTCTTCCGCTTTCCCTGCCGTTGACGTTGACCTGCCTTAAAGGGGGTCAGGCTGGCCGGCCGGGGGCGGGGCGGCGCGGGGCGCTGCTTTGTGCGCCCGTGGGCGGGCGCCCCGTCAGTACACTCGGTGTAAATGAAATATCTGAGAAAGTTTCTGATTGTCGTTAGGCCTGGCATGTTGGGCTGCCGTTCGGGCGTCCTTAGTCGTCGGTGATCAGCACTGCGTGGCGTTGCAGGACGAGCATGGCGGCGGTGATGTCGGCCAGGGTCGCGGGGGATGGCGGGGATGTCAGGCTCAGGGGCTTGATGACGGCGTAGTTCCTGGTGAGCAGCGCGTCTCGGAGCCCGGTTTCCTCGGCCTGCTCTAGCCAGTCGCTGATGGCCTGCAGTGCGTCGAGGACTGCGCCGGTTGCCGGGATCTCGTCTGGGAGGCAGTCGATCTCGCTCCAGATGACCTCTAGCCCGAACCGGATCTTGCGCGTGGTGTTGAGCGCGTCCCCAGTGCCTCGCTGTCGTTGGGCCGCCATGGCTTGGTGCTCACGCGTGCCATCACGCGGTCCCGTGCGCGGCGGGGCGGTGGTGGTGGCGTCACTGGGCAGGAGGAGCGCGTGCTCGACGCGGTCGCGGAAGATGACCAGCTCTGCCTCTAGGGTCTCGGGGATCGCGCCGTCCTCGCCCAGCCGCAGGAGGATGTCGGCGGCCAGCTTCAGCCGGTCCAGGTCTGAGCGGGCGAACAAGGGCAGTACGTCAGGCTGCATGGGGTTGCCTTCCTGTGCTCGGGTCGGGGTGCGGGGCGGCCTCCCCGGTGGGGGTCGGGGGCTGCTGCCGCCGGGGGCCGCGCGTGTTCCCGCGCGTGCCTGGGCGCTGCCGTGCGGGCCCGGGGTGATGGCCCTGGTGGTCTTGGCCGTGCGGGGCTGGTGCTCAGGTGGCGTGCGGGCCGGGGTGGAGCGGGAGGGCTGCCCAGACGTACTTGCCGCCGCTGGGGGCGGGGTGCCAGCTCCACCGGCTGGCCAGGGCGGCGACGATGAACAGTCCCCGGCCCGATTCGGCCAGGTCGCCGGGCAGCGATGGGTCAGCGGGCGGCGGGGCGGGGTCGGGGTCCCAGACGCGGATGCACAGCTCGCCGTTGCCTGCGGTGATCCAGACGGTGACGGGGAGCGGCCCGGTGCCGGGGGGCGCTGCCCGGTGGCTGGCGGCGATGGCGTTGGTGACGAGCTCGGAGATGATCTCCTCGCCCGGCTCGCGGAGGCCCGGCAGTCCCCACTGGGCCAGGGCGGCGGCCAGGATGCCGCGCGCGCACCTGGGCGCGGTCTCGACGGGCCCCAGTATCAGCCCGGTCGTGCGGGTGGCCGGCCCGGGGAGCTGGCGGCCGGCGCGGGCGGGCGCGCGGGCGTCGGGGGCCTCGGCGCCTCCGTGTGCCTGCATCTTCATCACTCCTGGTCACCAGGCGGTCTCTGACGAAGATGACCTTATGAGCGCGTGAAACGGTGCGGCAACGGCCATTCACCCGGCGTAGCCGGTGAAGGTGCAACGGGGCAGCTCAGGCCGGAAGCCGGACGGCGGCGGCCAGGTCGCGCAGTTCCCCGGACAGCGGGCCGCGCCGCCTGCGGATGACGCCCTCGATGATGTCGCGGGCGTAGCGCTGCTGCGCCAGCCATTCGGGGGCCTCGGCCCGCAGGCCGGCCAGTACGGCGACGACGTCGCCGTACTGGCGGCGCATGCCGTGGGCGGAGGCGATGTCCAGGCGGTGCCGCAGCCGCTGCGCGGGCTCCACCCGCGCCAGGCCCGCGCCGGTGACCCGCTCGGCGAGGGCGAGCACCCGGTCCGGCTGCCCGGCGAGGACGGCGTTCTCCGCGCTGATGATCTGCACCTGCGCGGGCCCGAACGTCATCGTGGTCGAGGCGTTCGCGGGCACGTCGCGGCGGATCTTCGCCGCCGCCGCGCGGGCAAGCGACAGGGCGTCGTCGGCCTCGCCGGGCCGGTTGTCGCGGATCATCGCGTTGTTGACGTACAGCAGCACCTTGCCGTAGGCGGCCAGCTCGCCGTCGCTGGCGCGGGAGAACCGGGGCTCGGCCCGGTCGGCCCAGTCCACGGCCAGGCTCCCGGCCTCGCCCAGCCTGCCCTGCCGCAGCAGGCACCACGCCATCACGCTGACCGCCGCCATGCTGTCGCTCACGTCAGGCGCCGCGTCCAGCGCCAGCCTCCCGGCGGTCATCGCGTCATCGAACTGCCGGGTCATCGTGAGCACCCACGCCGTCGCGTTCAGCACCCGGGACCGCGCCGCCCGCCCTTCGCCCCCCAGTGACAGCGCGTCGCGGATCAAGACAGGCAGCACGTCGCGGACCTGCGCGTACCGGCTGTCCCGGAAAGCGGGCAGCAGCGCCGTGAGCGCGGCCAGCACCCCCTCCTCGGTGGCGGGCTCGCCCGGCTCGCTGCCCGGCGGCCGCTGGTAGAGGGCATCGCGGACGCCGTCCCAGCGGTCAGGCTGCACCGGGTCCGGCTCGGGCCTGCCAGGGGCGGTCAGGTCGCTGGTCGAGACGTGCAGCGCCCTGGCGATCGCGTGCAGCGTCTCCAGGCGCGGGTTCCCCTCGCCCGCCTCCACGGTCTTGACGGTGCGCAGCGACAGCCGCGACAGCCGCGCCAGGTCCTGCTGGGTCAGGCCGCGCAGCTTGCGGAGCCTGCGGACCCGCTCGCCGGCCGGGATGGCATCCATGGGTAAACCTCGCCTGGGTCCTCGTGCGACTGGACAAAACCCACTGTACGACGTGAGGCCTCAGCACACCTGTGAACACTGCACGTGCATGGTCGAAACCTAACGTCCGTACCCGCCGTCAGCGCCCGGCCGGCCTGACCCCCGGCCACTCCGCAAGCGCCCCCGCCACTGAAGGGTTAACCTGCCTGTTGCCGCCGGCCGTGCCACCGCATAATTCAGCCCGCACCTTTTGCCGATGCCTGTGCCATCGCCTGTTTCACCCGCGCCTGCCGCTGGCGTCTGTGCCCGCCGCGCTTGGTTTTGACCTTGACTTTGACCTTGACTTTGACTATTGGCGACGCAATCTGTGCGGATATCCTCACACCCGTCAGCACCCAGGCGTAGGAGCAGGGCCGAAGAGACCCTAACGATGTGGTCGGCGACGCTGGACCGATCAGCGTGGTGGGTACAGCCTCGTCAAGGCAGTCGTCACGGCCGCGTCAAGAGAACCGGAGAAGCGGGCGGAGGCTTGATACGCCTCCGCCCGCCGAGAGAGCTGGCAATTAATTACACCAGCTAATGAGCTAGCTTGTGTAAGTAACAGTGTACTTCCACTTGTAATTGCCGTCACCGAACGAGATTATCCCGTTGCAGTCCTGGGTTGCGGCGATAGTGGCGCGTATGGTGTACTTGCCAGGACGGACCGAGGTCCATTTCGCCGTCCCGCCGTTGTTGACTATTTTGCGCGGCAGGGTGTGTCCCTTCTGGTCGCGTGCCCACACACTAGTGACCTCGACCGGGCTAGAGGAATTCTGCTTGACCTTAAAGGTACCCTTCTTGCCTTGAGTGACAGTCACTCCAGAGGTTACGATTTTGCTGTTGCAGCTGACCGTGAGGCTATGCGACACGGTGGCAGCCTCCGCCGGAATGGTTCCGGTGACGAAGATGCCGGCGCTAGTGCACGCGACGATAGCCGCGGTTATCCCCAACCTGCGTCCGGTCGAACGGGCGATCTTCATATCGCTCCTATCTACACTCTGTTAATTGAGGTCCGCTTATGCTGAATTGAAGTGGTTATTTACTCTCCATCGGCCTCCTGTTCGCGCACCTGCCCGCGCCTCTCTGGTAGAGATGACCGCCGCCACGGCAGTATCCTGAGTCGTTACTCCGCTGGCATTATTAGGTGAGCGTCCAGCCCCCCGTCAGCGACGGAATCGTTTACCTGCTCTGATGCGGGTTGTTGTCCCGGCGCCTTGCGCGGTGATCACCGCTTGCGCGCGGGCCGCCCGCTTGGATGGCCGGACGGCCCATCGCGCCGGGGGCGGGTAGGGCCTCCTGGCTGACGGCGGGCACCGGGTCGGGGCGGCCGCGGTTGCCGGGATGGGCGTCCGGCCTCCGAAGCGAGCCCTGGGTAAAGGTCATACGGATCTGTTCATGATCCTTTTCCTTTCAACTCTCGCGCGACCATCCTCTTCTTTCTGTTGGCTTCCGGGGCCTCGCGGTATTTGCCGTGCCTCGAAGCCTGCCCGTGCAGGGGCGGGAATGCCAGGCGTTATTGGCGGCGGGACGACCGGCAGGTCCGGGTTCTGCCGGTTCAGCGACGGCAGGGCGATCCGTGATCTTCGCAGGCAGGGCGCTGGGTGCCTGCGGCGCACTGCAGGAGCAAGCGCGTTCCGGGGTGAGTGGTGGGTCGCTGATGAGCCGTGGAGGCAATGTGCGCAGGGAGCAATGAGGGAAGTCCTGTGCCGCATGCCTTATCTTTCATCGGCTTTGGCTGAGCGAGCGCCTTGCCGGGGCCGGGCACCGGAAGTAGCATCGGGAATTGCCTTCAGCGGCATGCGCGCCGGATTTTCGGTGATAACGGCCCGGCCTTTAGCGTGGCTGGTTATTCCGGTGGCGGCCTTTTCTGCGGGCATTTAACCTGCTGGCGTGCGGCGCGCCCGGCTGGGCGGCGGAAGGGACGGGGTTGTGACGGGTGATGGTGGGGCGCTCGGGGATCGCCTGCGCGCGTGCCGGGCTGCGGCCGGGCTGTCTCAGGAGGAGCTTGCCGGGCGGTCAGGGGTGAGCGTGCGGGCGATCAGGGACATGGAACGGGGGCGGACGCGCTGCCCCAACCGTGATTCGGCCCGGCTCCTGGCTGGCGCGCTGGGGCTGGCGGGCGAGGAGCGGGAGGCGTTCCTGGCGCTGGCGCGGCGCCCGGTTGCCGGGCCGGCCCCGACGATGGTTCCGTACCGGGGGCTGAGCGCGTTCCGGGAGCAGGACGCGGGGTTGTTCTTCGGCAGGGAGGAGGCCGCGGCGCGGGTCCTGGAGCTGATGTCGGCAGCGCTGGGCGGGAGCGGCCTGATCGTGGTGTCGGGGGTGTCCGGGGCGGGGAAGTCCTCGCTGCTGCAGGCGGGCGTCCTGCCCCGGCTGCGGCAGGCCGGGCTGACGGCGGCACCGGAGGCGGCGTCGTGGCCGTGCCTGGTGTTCGCCCCGGGCAGCGGCCCGGTAGGCGAACTGGCGGTACGGGTCGCGCCGCTGGCCCGTGCGGACGCCGCCGCGCTGCGGTGGCAGCTGGCCGCCGACCCAGCCGGGTTCGCGCTGACCGCCCGCCAGGCTGCGCTGTCAGCCGGCGGCACGGAGGCGGGATGCAAGCGGGTGATGCTGGTGGTGGACCAGTGCGAGCAGTTGTTCACTGCCTGCCAGTCCCAGCCGGAGCGGCAGGCGTTCTTCACCGCGCTGCACGCCGCCGCCGGGGAGGCCGCTCAGCCTCCGGCGGCGCTGGTGGTGCTAATGGTGCGGGCGGATTTCGAGGCCCGGCTGGCCGACTTCCCGGAGCTGGCGGCAGCGGTCCAGGACCGCTACCTGCTAACCGCGATGACCCGTCGGCAGCTGCGGCTGGCCATCACCCAGCCGGCCGCAGCGGCGGGGTCGCGTGTTGAGGAGGACCTGGTGCAGGTGCTCCTGGAAGAGACAGCCGCCGCAGCGCCCGGGTCGCCCGCGCCAGCAGCGGTAGCCGCAGGGGCGCTGCCGCTGCTGTCGCACGCCCTGGACCAGGCATGGAGGACCCGTGCCGGGCAGGGGCTGACGCTGGCGGATTATGAGCGGACCGGTGGCATCGAAGGCGCCGTCGCGGCAAGCGCGCAGCGCGCCTACCAGGCGCTGACCCCCGCCCAGCAGCAGGCCGCCCGGCAGGTACTCACCCGGCTGGCCGTCCCGGGCAGCGACGGAACCGATACCGCCTTGCCCGCAGCCCGCGCCGACCTGACCGCGGGCAAGAGCTGGATCCAGGCCAAGGACGTGGAGGCGGTGCTGGAGAGGTTCGCCGCCGAGCGGCTGCTGACCCTGGACGCAGGGACCGTGGCGATCAGCCACGAAGTGCTGCTGACCGCCTGGCCGCTGCTGCGCGACTACTGGCTCGCCGATGCCCGCGCCGACCGCCTCACCCGCGCTCGGCTGCACGCCACCGCCGCCGAATGGGCTCAGGGTTCCCGTGACCCCTCCTACCTCTACAGCGGCAGCCGGCTCGACGCCGCAGCGTCCACCGCCGCCCGGATTCGCGCCGATCCCCGCCAGGGCCCACTCAGCCACGCCGAGAACGACTTCCTGCGCGCCAGCCACCGCACCGCCCGCCGCCGGGCCCGCGCCCGGCGGCAGCTCACCGCAGTGCTGCTGGGCTTGCTCGCCGCCCTTACCACGGTATCGATCATTGCCGTCCGCGCGGGCCAGGCGGCCAGCGCCCAGCGGAACATCGCCATCTCCGGCCTGCTGATCAGCCAAAGCCAGGCCACCAGCGGCGTCAACGCCACCGTCTCCCGCAGGGAAGCCCTCGCCGCGTGGACCCTGAACCGCTCTTCCCAGGCCCGTTTGGCCATGCTCTCCGCCGCGGCGAACCCGCAGACCGCCACCTTCACTGCCGGCACGGGCGGTTCCGTCCCCGTGGCGTTCAGCCCGGACGGCAAGATACTCGCTGTCGGCAGCCCGGACGGCGCACGGCTATGGGACATCGCCACCGGCCACCAGATTGGCAAGCCCCTCGACACCGGCCTTCCCGACAGCGATCTCACCAGCTCCATCGCGTTCAGCCCCGACGGCAAGGCACTAGCCGTCGCCGGGCCGGACGGAGCATGGCTCTGGAACACCGTCAGCGGCCACCAGAAAGACGAGTCCTTCCAGTTGACCCCGGTCAACTCGGTGGCGTTCAGCCCCGACGGCAAGATGCTGGCCACCGGCGGTCCGTCCGGCGCACGGCTATGGAATATCGTCACCGGCAGCCAGGTCGGCAAGCCTTTCGACACTAGCGACCAGCAGGTCAACTCGGTGGCGTTCAGCCCCGACGGCAAGATGGTCGCCACCGGC
>JAICUO010000700.1 GCA_025935815.1 Streptosporangiaceae bacterium | reverse complement strand
TTTCCGGGGTGACCTGATGCCAGCGCACGCCCCTGGCCTGGAACGCCCGGCGCCGGAAGGCGTAGTAGGGCCACTGCTCGATCGGCAGCACGCAGGCGGCGTGCGCCCAGTACTCGAAGGCGGCGGGCTTGGTGTCGTGCCAGTAGGCCTGCTCGATCTGCGGCCGGGGCACCGCCCCGAGCCGCGCGTAGGCCACCAGTTCGTGCGAGCGGGCCAGCACGCTGATCGTGTCCAGCTGGACCGCGCCCACCTGGCGGAGCATGGCGGCCACCCCGGTCCGCGACCGGGGCCACGACGTCGCCCCCAGGACCCCCTGCGCGCGCAGCGTCATCCGTCGGACGTCATCAGGCGTGAGCGTCACCTCAGCCGCGGGCGCATCCATAGATGCACACCTTAACCGCCCCCTCTGACATTTCCCCACGTCCCGCCCGTCCAGGGGTGCGCGTCAATTTTGTAGGTAGTCAAGATCATCTTCGGGGTGGGCCTGGTCAGGCTGTGCGTGTCTGAGTGTGCGGGGTGTTGCAGATGGCCTCCCAGGTGCTGCTGGCCTCGCGGCAGCGCAGGGCGATGATGGCGTCGGCGCCGCTGACGGTCCAGTGCATGCCGGACTGCTTGAGGCGCTGGCCGATGAGGGACTTGCAGCTGGCCTCGACGACGCCGGAGCCGGTGAACAGGCCGCACTGGCGGAACCAGTGGTAGCGCATGCGGGGGGCGTTGTTCTCGAAGTAGCCCAGGGCGGTGTCGATCTCGTCCTTCTTGACTCCGGTCAGGGGATATTTCCTGGTCGCGGCGACGATGCCGTCGATGTAGCCGTAGTCGAGGTCCTCCAGCCGGGCGGCGAGCCATTCCTCTTTGCGGTCCAGCAGCATGAACTCGAGCCTGCGGGCGAGGTCGTGCAGGTGCTCGCGGGCGTGGAACAGGTCGACGACCTGGGTGGCCTCGGGGAACTTGGCGGCGGCGATGCCCCAGATCCAGGCGGCGCCGTCGCCGATGATGGTGAGCTGGCGGACGTGGTCCGCGCCGCGGCGGATCCCTTCGGCCTTCACCAGGTCGCCGAAGACGGCGGCGGGCTCGAAGGTGGCGATGACGCTGGAGGAGTCCCGGTCGCGGACCGGGTAGCCGCCGGAGTCCAGCTTGTCCTGGGTGAAGAAGACGGCGAGCTTGACCTCGCGGGTGCGGGCGCGGCCGTCCTCGCCTTTGCCGTCCCGCCCGGCCGTCTCCTTCGAGGTCACCGGGACGCCGGTGCCGTCGATGACGGCGTAGAGCTTGTCCGGCAGCGGCGAGGGCGGCAGCGGTGCCAGTTTCCTGGCGGCGATGAGCCGGGCGCGCTCCCGTCCTGCGGCGGCCAGGCCGGCGCCGCTGGCCTCGGCGGCCCGCTCGACGCGCTTGGCGGTCAGCCGGACCCCGGCCAGGTCCTCCAGCAGCCCGGCGGCCCCCTTGAACGGGACCGCGGCGGCGGCGCGGTCGTTCATCGCCGCCAGGCCCGGCGACATGCCCTCCTCCGCGACGCCGAGCTCGGCGTCGCGCGGCGCCAGGCCGTGCCCGCAGGCGGCGCAGTGATACCAGGCCCGCGTCAGGGCGACCGGGCCGAGCACCGTGTCGATGACCTTGTCCCGGTAAGAGACGAACACGGCCTCGTGCCCCCGGCCGCACGGGACGCGCGGTCCCCGGTGCCCGCGGTCGGCGGCCAGCAGCTGCTCCAGCACGCTCCCGCCCAGCCGCAGAAGCCCGGCCCGGATCACCGCCTCCGCTGCCTCCATCCCGGCATCGCCGCAGCCCAGGACTCTGGCCGCCTCGCCGGCCAGCCGTCCTAGCTCGGCGGCCTTCTCCGCCGCGAGGGCCGCCCGGAGCCCCCCTTTTCCCCTCCCCGCCCGGGAGGGGCATCACCGCCGGCCGCGCCCGGCACCGCCGGGCGCGCGCCGCAGATCGCCTCGTTCACCTCCGTGACCTGCCCGACCAGGTCCCTGAACCGCTCATACTCCGCGACCTCACGCCTGGCCTTGTCCAGCTCCGGCCCCGGTCGCAGGTGCACCGTCCGCGTCCGCCCCTCCGCTTTCCGCGTCAGGTTCCACTGCGGCCCGTGCCCGGGATGCCCCGGGGCCGCGCACGCGCAGTTCGGCTTGCCGCACTTCCTGCGGACCTGGTTCAGCGACCCCCGCCGGAAGTCCCCGACCCGCCCCAGCTCCGCGTAGATCTCCGCCCGCCGGCGCTCCAGCTCCGCCAGCTCATCACGCCCGTCCGGCACGGCATCCCCCAATCTGAGAGTATTGGTACTCTCAGATTAAGCCCGTAGCCAGCTACGATCCAGAACCCCTACGAATCTGACGCACACCCACGGGGCCGACGAAGACGGTCGGGTGCGGCACGATGCGGCAAGGGTGTGGCTCTTCCGGAGTGAGCGACGGGGCCCGGGTATCTGGGGTCCCAGATATCACCTGCACCCCGGGTGTCCCAGGCCGGCGGAGCCCCGGGGCTCTTCCGGAGGGGGTCGATGGAGCATGGGTGCGTTTCTTTTGGAGGGACCGGTCCGGCGTGGTGGTGTGCGGCTTGCTGGTCCGGGCTGGTGTCAGGACGGGCTCCGTCCTGTTACGTTCCGGTTTGTCGAAGACCTGGACCGACAGGAGGAGCCCGATGCCAGAGTATGCGGCTGGTGCCGTTTTCGCGCGGTCACGGGAGGCGTTCGCGCAGGCGCAGGGGTGGCTGGCCGGCCCGGATGCGGCCGGGCTGGAGCTTGCCGGGCTGGAGGAGGAGCTCCAGGTCCGGGGCCGGGAGATCACGCGGCAGCTGCTCCAGGATCACCTGGACGCGCGGGCGGCGGCCGAGCCGCGGCGGGAGCAGGTGACGGGCCCGGACGGGATCTGCCGCAGGCGGGCCGAGGCCGGGCATACCCGGATGCTGGCCAGCGTGTCCGGGCCGGTGACGGTGACCCGGATCGCCTACCGGGCACCCGGCGCCCGCAACGTGCATCCCGCGGATGCGCAGCTGGGCCTGCCGCCGGGCAGGCACTCGCACGGGCTGGCCAAGATGGCGGCGGCCGCGGCGGCGCGCGGGTCGCTGGCGGATGCCTGCGCCCTGGTCACCGAGCGGACCGGATGCGCGCTGGGCACCCGGCAGTGCCAGCAGCTGGTCCGGGCGGCGGCAGCCGATTTCGCCGGCTTTTACGACGGCCGGCCCCGGCCGGCCGTCCGGCCCGGCCAGGTGCTGGTCTTGTCCTGCGACGCCAAGGGCATCAAGATGCGGCCCGGGGAGCTGCGGCCCCGCGCTGCCCGCCAGGCCGCCGGGTCCGTCCCGCAGCAGGACGGGCGGCTGTCCCAGGGCGAGGTCCGCACCCGCAGGCGGATGGCCGCGGTCGGTGCCGTCTGGGTCATCACCCCGGCCCCCCGCACCACCGGGGACATCATGGGCCCGGAGCCCCGGGCCGGGGGACCCAGGGCCCGGCACAAGTGGCTGACCGCGAGCGTGGCCGCCGACACCGCGCAGGTCATCGCTGCGGTGTTCGCCGAGGCGGACCGCCGCGACCCCGGCCATGAGCGGCCCTGGATCGCGCTGGCCGACGGGAACAAGGACCAGATCGCCCAGATCAGGGCGCAGGCCGCCGCCCGCGGCATCACCGTCACCATCATCTGCGACCTGATCCACGTCACCGAGTACCTGTGGGACGCCGCCTGGTGCTTCTTCCCCCGCGCCAGCCGCGACGCCGGCGGCTGGGTCCGGGCCCGCATCGCGGAAATCCTGGACGGCGGCCCGGCCGGCGCCGCCGCCGTGGCCGCCGCCCTGCGCGAGGCCGCGGCCGGCCTGGGCAGGACCCGCCGCAAGACCGCCGCCAGGACCGTCGGCTACCTCGAGGCCAAGACCCCCTTCCTGGACTATCCCCGGGCCCTGGCCGCCGGGTGGCCGATCGCGACCGGCGTCATCGAGGGCGCCTG
>JAICUO010000391.1 GCA_025935815.1 Streptosporangiaceae bacterium | reverse complement strand
GCTGAGCGAGAGCATCCCGCGGACCAGTCGGTTCACGTCGCCCGGCGCGAAGGCGCCCTCGGCCATGCCCTGCTCGACGGTGGCGCGGAAGACGTCGTTGGTCTGGTGCCGCACCTGGATGATCTCGTCGTAGTGCCCGGGCGTCAGACCCGCGAGCTCGTACTGGGAGACGCGCGCGGCGACATGGTAGCGGGCGTGCCATGCGGTGTGCCTGGATACGATCGCGGCCAGTCGCTCGCCCGCGCCCGCCGCCTCTTCGACCGACGGGTCCTTGACATAGACGAGGGCGCGCTCGTGTGCGGTCCGCATGATCTCGAAAAGCACGAGCTCCTTGGACGGAAAGTGCACGTAGAGGGCCGCCGGGCTCAGCCCCACGCCGGCCGCGATATCGCGCGTGGTGGTCGCGTGATAGCCGTTCGCCGCGAAGCAGCGTACCGCCGACGTCAGCAGCCCCTTCTCGACATCGCCCAGCTCGAGGTCCCACAGCTCGGGAGACTGGTCCTGAAGCCGCGGGTCGACGGCGATCTCCTCAGGCGTGAACCGGCTCTGGCGTCTGGGCATCCTCAGGTTCTCCCTTGCGCATCCATGGGTGATCGCAGCTTCACACTGCTACAACGATCCGGCAACCGGCCATGCCGCCTTCGCTATGGACCTTGACACATCTCACGATAGTGGGTGACTATGCGCTTAGCCAGCATGGTGGGCAACCGTCGTCCCCGGTCATCTTCCGGGGGCACCCCCGGGTTCGCAGTGGCATGCCCGTTGGGCGAGGCGCACCTACCGGACGTGCGGCAACCCAAAATGAAGCAGCCACGTTTCACCTCGAAGGAGAGAGCATGTTCCGAATGAGAATTCCGCGCGTCGGTTTCACAGTGAGCGCGGCTTTGCTCGCTCTGGCCGTCACCGCGTGCAGCAGTTCGTCGTCCGCTTCCAGCTCGTCCGCTTCGCCCGCGGCGCCGGCCGCGACCTCGGCGGCCGGCGGTACCTCAAGCGCCGCCGCGGGCAGCCTGACGGGCAAGACGATCGCGCTGGTCGGCTACGGTAACGCCAACCAGTGGGGCGCCGCCTTCAACAAGCAGTTCGCCAGCGACCTCGCGGCCAGCGGGGTGAAGATCGACGACCTGACCACCATGGACTCCGGCACCCAGGCGCAGTATCTCAACCAGGCCATCGCGCAGAAGCCGGACCTGATTGTGCTGGCGGTGCTTGACACTAAGGCGACAGTGGTGCCGATCGAACAGGCCAAGGCAGCGGGAATTCCGATGCTCGTCTTCGACGGGCCGACCGACCCGTCCGTGGCCAGCGACGTGATGACCGTGCTCTCGGACAGCGAACAGCTCGGCGAATTCGCGGCCGACAATGTCATCCAGGGACTCAAGGCGCAGGGCCGCACGTCGGGCAAGATCATCGTCCTCACCGGAACGAAGTCGATGCTGGTGACCCAGGACCGGATGACCGGCTTCAACAAGGTGCTGAGCACCGCGCCGGGGTACCAGGTGGTAGCGGAGCAGGACGCGAACTGGGACCCGACGCTGTCCGGGCAGGACGCACAGCAGCTGCTCGCTAAGTACGGCTGTTCCGGCGTGCAGGCCGCGTACGGCATGGCCGACTACATGGCCCTGCCGATCATCCAGGCGGCTAAGCAGGCCGGCTGCGCGGTCGGCGGCAAAGACGGTCTCATCGTCACGGGCAGCAATTGCTTCAAGGCAGGCATTCAGTCGATCGAGGCCGGCCAGCTCTACGGTACGGCAACCGAGGACCCCATCTCGATCGCCACCCAGACGGCCACCTACGTGACCCAGTTCCTCACCGGGCAGCACCCGCCGCAGCATGAGGTGGTCAAGGAGTACCGCATCACCGCGGCCACCGTGAGCCAGTACGCCGCGCAGTGCAGCCACGCATGAGCGACATGGCCGGCGACCGGGCGCGGCCGCAGGTATGCGTCGAGGTACTGAGCCGCAGTTTTGGCGGGGTGGCGGCGGTGCGGGAGGTGTCCTTCACCGTCGGTGCCGGGGAGATCCACGGCCTATGCGGGCACAACGGGGCCGGAAAGAGCACGGTGGTGAAGATGCTCTCCGGGCAGCTGGCCCCCGATAGCGGCCGGATCGTCATCGGCGGGCAGCCCGTGGTGCTTGGCAGCCGGCAGGCCGCCCAGCGGCTTGGCGTCGCGCTGGTGGACCAGGAGCTCAGCGTGGTCCCTGAGCTGACCGTGCTTGACAACCTGCTCCTCGGCGGCGTGTCCACGCCGCTGCTGAACCGGCGGCGCGCCGCGGCGGCGCGGTGCCGCCAGGTGCTCGGCGACATGGGACTCGACCGGATCCGGCCGCAGCAGCCGCTGGCGGAACTGAGCATCGGCGAGCGCCAGCTCGTCGAGGTGGCGCGAGCGCTCAGCCAGAACGCCCGGCTGGTCATCTTGGATGAGCCGACCGCCACGCTCAGCGACGTGGAGACCGAGTACGTCTTCGCGGCGATCCGCCGGGTCGCGGCCCGGGGATGCTCGGTGATCTTCGTGTCGCACCGGCTGTCGGAGGTCCTCGAGCTCTGCGATACGGTCACGGTGTTGCGTGACGGGCGCAGGATCGCCACCACCCCGGCCAGTGAGCTGACCGTCAGCGACTTGATCGTGCAGATGCTCGGTGAGGCGCCGCACCGCCTCACGGCGGCACGGGCACCGGACCCGCAGCCCGGCCACTCGTTGCGGATCGAGGGGCTGCGCGTGCCGGGGCGGCTCACGGACTTCAGCCTCACCGCCCAGGCCGGCCGCGTCTACGCGCTGGCCGGGCAGCTGGGCAGCGGCGCGTCTGACGTGCTGCGCGCACTGGCCGGGCTGCACCCGCAGGCGACGGGAAGGGTCAGGCTCCGCGATCGCGCCGTGCCCTTCCGCAACCCGGTCGGCGCCGCGGCCGCCGGGGTCGCCTTTGTCTCCAGCGACCGCAAGTCAGAGGGGCTGTTCCTGGACAAGCCGATAGCCGCGAATTTCCTGGCCACCAGGCTGCCAGGGCTGGGCCGGGCTGGCCTGCTCAGCTCCCGCCGTGAGCACCAGGCGGCGAGGTCGCTGGCTGAGCTCGTGGGCATCGCGGATCACCGGCTCCGCGAGCCGACCGCCGCGCTCAGCGGCGGTAACCAGCAGAGGGTGTTCGTCGGCCGCAGCCTCGGCCGCGATGACGTCTACGCCCTGCTCCTCGACGAGCCGACGCGCGGCGTGGACATCGGCGGCCGGGCGGCGATCCACCGGCTGCTGCGCGCCGCCGCCGACGCCGGCCTCATCGTGGTTTTCGCCTCGACCGAGCTCGAGGAACTGCTCGAGCTCGGCGACGTGATCATCACCATGCGCGAGACCCGCATGGTCGCCCGGTACGAAGGCGGTGCCGACGGCGCCGTCTTGATGCGCGACATGACGCAGGGAGAGCGCGCGGCATGACGGCAGCGGACAACGACCGCAGTCCCGCGATGGCCACGGCAAGGGACCTCCCAGGGCGGCAAGACGGCGCGGACACCGCCCCGCCGGCCCAGGAACCGGCATCGGCGGCCGCTGCGGGACGCTTGTCGGGCCTGCGGGGCGTTGATCCGCTCGACGTCGGGATCGTCATTGTCGTGCTCGCGGTGATCGTGACCGGGATGCTGACAACGCGGTTCTTCAGCCTGGCCAACGCCCGCGCCATCCTTGCCTCCACGGCGTCGGTGGGCATCACCGCGATCGGGGCTACCGTCGTGATGATCGCCGGCTCCGCCGTGTCGCTGGCCGTGTCGCAGACCGCGACCGTCGTCGCCATGATCTTCCTGGCGACCCAGCAGTTCGGCCTCGCGGCCGCGATCATCGCGGGGCTGCTGAGCGGCGTGGCCATGACCGCGATCCAGGGCGCGGTCATCGGGTTCTGGACCGCCAACCCGATCGTGCTGACCATCGCGGCCGGGTTCGCGATTGGCGGCGTGGCGACCTGGATCAGCGGCGGCACCACCGTCTATCCCCAGGTCACCGCGTTCAACGGACTCAACGATACGCCGCTCGGCCTGCCGCTCGCCGTCTACGTCCTGCTCGCGATCACCGGGGTGGCCCAGTGGTTGCTGCGGCGCACCACCGCCGGCCGGTACATGTACCTGATCGGCGAGAATCCCCGGGCAGCCCGGGCGGCAGGGCTGCCCGTCGGCCGCGTGACCGTAATCGCCTGGGCGATCTTCGGCGCCTGCATCGCGCTGACCGGCGTGTTCTTGGCCGCGTTCAACACCAGCGCGAACGCTAGCCTGGGCGGCACGCTCAGCCTTGACGCGATCGCCGCGGTGCTCGCCGGAGGCACCGCCATCGGCGGCGGCAAAGGCTCAGCCGTGCGGACGCTCGGCGGGGCCCTGCTGATCTCGGCCATCTCCGATCTGCTGCTGCTGCGCGGGTTCTCGACCGGCATCCAGCTACTCGTGAAGGGACTGCTCGTGGCATTCGTCGTCATCGCCGTGCACGTCCGCTCCACCAGGGGACGGCGATGATCCGGCGGCCTGCGGCCCCGCCGGAGACTCTCGTCCCGGGCGTGGCACTGGTCGTCGTGCTCATCACCTTCTTCTGCACGCCGCTGATGAGCGGAAGGGCACTGACGGCCTTCGACGTCTATAACACATTTCAGGGGCTCGCCCAGCTCGGGCTGCTCACCCTGGGACTCGGCCTGACGATGATCGCCGGGGAGTTCGACCTGTCCGTTGCGGGCACCTATGTCCTCGGCGGGATGCTCGCCGTGCGGACGGGGCAGTCCTCAGCCATCCTCGGAATCGTGCTGGCAGTAGGCGCGGGCGCCGCGATCGGCGCCGTGCAAGGCGGCATCATCGCCCGGCTGCGCATCCCGTCGCTGCCGGTAACCCTCGCGACCTATGTTGCCCTGCTCGGGCTGACCAGTGCCATGTCGGGCGGCCTCAGCGTGACCTACACCAACACGGGCGCGACCCTGTGGATGGACCGGCACATCGCGGGCATCTTCTCGCCGCCGAGCCTGATCACGCTCACCGGGTTCGTCATCGCGGCGGCGGTCTTCGGCGGTACCAGGCTGGGCAGGGAAATCCGCGCCATCGGCGGCGACCGCCGCGCCAGCCGCGTCGCCGGCGTCCGCGTGGAACGTGGCCTTGTCGGGCTGTTCACCGCCTCAGGGTCGCTCGCCGCCCTCAGTGGCGCGCTGTTCAGCTACAGCTATGCCGCGGCCAATCCCAACCCGGGCCTGCAGCCGCTGATCCTCGCCACCGTCGGCTGCCTCGTCGGGGGCGTGTCGCTGGTCGGCGGCCGCGGCCTGCCCGCAGGCCTGCTCGCCGGGGCCCTCTCGGTCGCGCTGCTCGGGCAGGTCGACGCCATCACCGCGATTCCCGATTACTACACAGAGCTGCTGTACGCCGCGCTGCTCGGCGTCATCGTCGCGGTCGACGCGCCTGGCCTGCGGCGCGGGCTCGACCGGCTCAAGGCGCGCGCGGCGACGATCCGCACCCCGGACCGCCGCCCGTAGGACCGTAACGTGTGGTCCACCAATACGTCCAAGGAGGATGACGCAATGGCAGCTACCCCCGCCATCGTGGCCAGCGGATTCGGATTCCTTGAGGCCCCGCGCTGGCATTCCGGCCGGATCTGGTTCTCTGACTTCTACACCCACCGGGTGCTCTCGGCCCGCGAGGACGGGGCAGACCTGCGAACCGAGGCGAGCGTCCCGCACCAGCCGGCGGGCCTCGGCTGGCTACCCGACGGACGGCTGCTCGTGGTCTCGATGCGCGACCGCAAGGTCCTGCGCCGCGAGGCCGGTGGCACGCTGGTGACCCACGCCGACCTGAGCTCGCACGCGACCGGACACGCCAACGACATGGTGGTCGATGCCGAGGGCAGGGCGTACGTCGGCAACTTCGGCTTTGACCTCATGGGCGGCGCCCCGCTGGAGACCGCGTCGCTGCACCGGGTGGACCCTGATGGCACCGTGACCGAGGCTGCGGCGGACCTGTGGTTCCCCAACGGCAGCGTGATCACGCCGGACGGTGTGCTGATCGTGAACGAGACGTTCGGCAACCGCTGCACCGCCTTCGACATCGCACCCGGCGGACAGCTGATTAACCGCCGCATCTGGGCCGAATTCGCCCCGCTGCCGTCGGACCGTGCCATAGCGAAGGTGCTGGCCGGAACCAGGGTCGGCGGCGATGGCGCCTGCCTCGACGCAGAAGGGGCGCTGTGGATCGCCGACGCCATCGGCAGCCGCCTGCTCCGGGTCACGGAGGGAGGGCAGATCGCCGACGAGATTCACCCGGGCTCTGCGGTGTACGCGTGCGCGCTCGGCGGCGCCGACGGCCGGACCCTCTACGCCTGCGCCGCCCCGGATTTCGATGAGAAAGCCAGGAGCGCTGCCCGCGAGGCCACCCTTATCGCCTTCCGTGTCCAGGTCCCCGGGTAGTGATAAGGGCAACGTTAGGGCGATCCCACCGTCGGCCGCGCCGAGGTGCGCGGAGCGCGCGCTGTCCGGCGCGGAGGACCTTGGCGCTTGTGTTCAGGGGAGCCCCGCCCTGGGTGTGTCGACGCGGGCGGCCACCAGGCGGGCCTCGCGGGCGGCTTTGCGGGCCTCTTCGGCGAAGTCGGGTGCGGTGCAGATGAACAAGGTGCGTCCATCGGCTCCGCCGAGCATGCAGGCGAATACGCCGGTGCCGGCCGGGATTTCCCCGGTGATCTCGCCGCCCTGGCGCACCCGGATGGCCCGGCCGCCGAGGCCGTCGGCTACCCACAGCTGCGTGTCGGCGTCCAGGCAGCAGCCGTCGGGTGCGATGACCACCTGGGCGAGCATCTTGTCGAGTTCCCGCTCGGTCGGCAGTTCCCCGAACTTCGCCCAGGTGCGGCGGTTGGCCAGCGTGCCGTCGCCGGCGATGTCGAACGCGGTGACGCGGTTCCCGAATGTCTCGTTTACCAGCAGCGTGCCGTCCGCGGTGATCACGCTGCCGTTGGGGAACCACATGTCCCCGGCGGCCTTGGTGACGGTGCCGTCTGGATCGACCCGCAGCAGGTTGGCGGTCTGGAAGCTGGCGCCGCCCATCAGGTCGAAACCGAACTCGCCGATGAAGGCCCTGCCCCGCGAGTCAACGACCATGTCGTTGAGCAGCCCGTTGACGTGGCCCGACACGTCCGCATGACAGACGAGGGCGCCGTCAGGCTCGCGGCGCAGCACGCGGGCGTCACGCATGGAGACGATCAGCAGGCGGCCGTCGGGTAGCCAGCCGAGTCCTGAGGGCTGCTGCGGGACCTCGGCCTCGACCCGGAGATCGCTGCCGTCTTCTGCCGCCGAGTACACGCGGTAGGTATAGAAGTCGGAAAACCAGATCCGCTGGTCGTGCCAGCGCGGGCATTCCAGGTAGGCCATGTCCGACACGACGGTGCTGATCTCGCGGCTCATGCATCCTCCTCGGAAGCGGTGGGCAGGGCAGTCACGCGCGGGCCGCGTC
>JAICUO010000947.1 GCA_025935815.1 Streptosporangiaceae bacterium | reverse complement strand
TGGAGCGCCCCGCCGCCGGCCTTCGCCCGCTCCGGCGTCGCCCACGCCGACCCGTCGACGAACGCCGACCCGTCGACGAACGCCGACCCGTCGAGTTATGCCGACCCGTGGACCTATGACGAGCCGTCGAGATATGACGACCCGGCGCTTTCCACCAACCAGCTAGCAAGCGTCAGCTCCCCGGTCCGGCGCCCGCTGTACGGCGGCATCCGACCCGCCCCCACCGACCCGCCCAGCCAGGTGGGACCACCGATCGCTGAGCCGCCCAGCCAAATGCGACCGGCAATAGCCGAGCCGCCCAGGCAAATGGGACCGGCGATAGCCGACCCGCCCCGCCGGATGGCGCCTCCGATCGCTGAGCCGTCCGGCTGGATGCGGCCCACCGTCGCTGCGCCACCCGCCCGCCTGGCACCCGTAGCCGCCGAGCCGCCCAGCCAGACCGGCCCGGTGACCGCCGAACTGGCCGCCGGTGGCGTGCGCTCGACCGTCGAGCCGCCCGGCGACGTGCAGCCATTGGTCATCGAGCGCCCCCACGTGCACCCAGCGCCCATCGCCCCCGACAGCGCGGTCCCGCCCCCGCAGGCCGCCGCCGAGCCGGACCATGAATACCCGATCTGGCCGGCCAGCGTGGAAAAGCCGGAAGGTCACCACTACCCCGCGCCCCCACGCGCGAGGCCGGCACTGCCTCCGTGGGACCCCGCCGCGACCGGCTGGCCGGACGAGCCCCCCGCAAACGCGGCCGGCCGCCCCGAGGCGGTCGCGGAGGAGGCCTCATACCCCACGAGCGCCCCAGCCGGCCCCTTCTTCGCCCCGACAAGATCCGAAGCCGAAGCCGACGAATACCGGCCGAGATCCGAAGCCGAAGCCGACGAATACCTGCCAAGAGCCGAAGCCGAAGCCGGCGCATACCCGACAAGATCCGACCCCTGGCAAGAGCGGATTCCCGACCATGGCCTCCCCACCACCTCATCGAGGCGAATCACCCCCACCCCGCCAGCCGCACCTCCCACCCGCCTCTTCACTGGCCTACTGATCGGTCTCATCGCCGGCCTCTTGCTCTTCGGCACCGCCGGCTGGTTCACCGGCCGCACCACAGCCCCCCAGCCGGCCACCCCGACCACCCCGACCCCCCCGACCCCCCCGGCAAAAGCCGCAAACCCTCCACTGGGCCTCTTCGAGCAAAACCAAGCGACCCTCAACGCCGCCCACTTCAACGGCACAAACCTCGCCAAGCTCGCCCACCCCTGGCTCCCGCACCTATCGAACTGCGCCAAATCCACCCCGAGCCAGACCGACGGCGAGAAGGCCAGGGTCCGCTGCACCATCGACGGCATGAGCGCGTTCTTCGTCGAGTACAAATCGCCCGCCGCCCGGGACAAAGCACGCGCCAACCTCGCCACCCAAACCCGGGACGCCCGCACCCTCGCGCCAGGCGCCAAGCCGCCGGGTAAAACCGCCGACGGCAACTACGTTGAGTACGCATACCGCCTCACCGAGGGTGGCGTCCCGCGGACCGTCGCCGGCATCTGGTGGGATGACGCGCAAACGCCCATCGCCGCCTATCTCCTGGCGTACTGGAAAGATGGTCTGGGCGAGCGCTGGGAGCCGATGCGCGATCTCTGGTCCCGGTACGCCTGAAATGCCCATCCCGTTCGTGAGCTGCGAGTAAGCAGGTCTGTGCCCTAAGTCCCATCCGGGGGGAAATCACGGATCCTTGACCGGAGGGCCACTCGCGACCTAGCCTCGCGTTACACAAGGTATGTCCGACCATCGCATGCAACACGCACAACATAGATCGCATTACATTACGGCATCACTTGTGACCTCTACCGTCACCGACCGGGCACCTCTCGATCGGCAACGGAGGGTCACCGAAGAGGACTTGAGACCCGGCGTGCCGAACGGCCGGCGCGTCGCGGTTCGACGTTGCCTGCACTCAGCGACGTTGCCTGTATGCAGCAGGGTGCCGCAGGAAACCAGCCTTGGTCGGGCATCCCGCAGACAGCCTGCGCGCGCAAAATGCGCCGGGCGGCGAAGGGAGACGCGGCGAGATGACCGCCCTGGACTGGGTGCTGGTGGTGGCGATCGTCGTGCTCGGTGCC
>JAICUO010000785.1 GCA_025935815.1 Streptosporangiaceae bacterium | reverse complement strand
GACAGGCTCGCGTGCCTGGTCAGGCACGAAATTCCTACTCGGAGGCTCCGTAACTTCGGGTTAGCGGGCCGGCGGGCCGGGGCCGCCAGCTTGGCTACGCGGCTGGGCCCCTCGGGGGCTAGAACTGGGCCTTGAACTCGCTGATCTCGCGTGCCCTTTCCTGGACCTGGGCGTATGCCGGGTTCTCGCGGATGCGGCCGATGGCCCAGCGCATGACTTCCGCACGGGTGGACGCGATGCCCGCAGTGATCAGGGCATCGACCGTCGCCAGGTCGTCGGGCCCTAGGTTGGTTCGCACGGAGGCGAACCCCAGGGCGTCATCGGCCACGTCAGTCCGCAGTCCGAGGGAAAAGCTGGGGAAGCCCCACAAGACAGCGCCCGGGGCCCGCCGGCCGGGGGCATCCGGGATGAGGTGGATCCATGCGACGGACGGAAGCCGGCCGTCGCGATGCAGCGCCGTGATCGCCTGGTGGCTGGCCTTCTCGAATGCCTGCAGGACCGCCTCGTCGTCATCCCAGGTCCCGGCCGGGTGCCCGGCCCGGTCAAGGAAAGCCCGGACCGCGGTCTCCCCGGGTTCCACGTCGGGGTCATCGCCGTACCCCAGGACATCCACCTGCGTGAAGGTCCCTTCGGGGAAGGCTGACCGGAGCTTCGCCGCTACAGAGTCAGATATTGCCTTGTCCACGCGCTCCTCCTAGGGGTGCACGTCTTCGGTGAGTGGCACGTGCCTGGGAACCTAGCAGGCGGGTACGACATTCGAGGCTGACGCCGCGACTAGCGGGGCGTTTGGGATGCCGTTCCGGGCAGGCTAAGGCCCGCGACCGGGTGGCCCGTGGCTGTGGATGACCTGGCCTCTCGGGCCGTAGGCGGTGGTGGTGCCGTCTGGATGAAGGGTGAGCCGCCAGTTCCACCGATGGATGCAAATGTCGTGGTGGAATTGGCACACGGCGGCGCAATTGGCAGCTGATGTGGGTCCGCCGTCGCTCCTGTGCCGCAGGTGATGGATATCGCAGTGCGCCAGGGGGCTGCGGCAGCCGGGCCATTCGCAATGCCGGGCGCGCAGGGCGACGGCGCGGCGGATGGCGCCGGGGATCTGATCGGAGTATCCGATGTCGAGGATGACCGGCTTGCTGTTGAGCGGCTCGCCGAGCAAGCCCTGGCGGAGGAACGCGGCGAGCCCGCTCGGCCCGGAGACGAGGTCGATGGCGAGCCTGGCGATCGCATGCCGCAGGGCCTGCCGCGCCTGCGGCGACAGGGCCTTGGCGGAAGTGGCCCCGGGCCCGGGCCCGGGTGCATCGCCATCATCGGTGTCGTCGTGCGTCACGGCATGTCCGGCCGCGTTGAGGCAGGAGACGATGATGGCGATCATCTGGTCGACGACGGCCAGGTCGGGAGAGCCGGTGACGACGGGAGTGGTGATCGCGTCGCACGCGGCGGCCTGGGCGCCGGAGCCGGCCAGGTGGGCATGCTGGCCTGCCAGCGCGGCAAGCCAGGCGTTTTCCATCGCCGGGGCGCCGGGCATGTCGCGCAACTGGGAGACAGCGATGACGACGTCGACGCGCGTGTCTGCCCCGGCGCGGTCAGGCACCATCTGGGCGCGGATCAGCAGCTCGCAGGCCAGCTGGAGGGCGTCGTGGCACCGCTGCGGCTCGGTGCGCTGGTCCTCGGCCCCGGCCTTCTTGCCGAGTGCGTCCAGGACAGCCTGGAGGGCGGCGGTGCACTCCGGCGTCAGGTCCCCGTTCACCCGGCCGGCGTTGTCGATGGTGGTGCCGAGCTTCAGGTAGCGGTCGTCGAATCCGTCGCTAGGGTCGTTGTCGGCCCCGGACTGCTGCCGCCACCTTTCGTAGGCGGTGCGCGCCACGAAGGCGAGGTCTTCCAGGTTCGCTCCGGCCGCGGCGGTGTCCACGAGGAGCTTGTCTACGCCCGCGCGGAGCTCGGCGGGCAGCTTGCGGGTCCATTCCGCCATCTCGGCGGCCCAGGACTCACTGATCTCGCCGGCGGCGAGCGCCTGGGCGATGTGCGGGTGCCGGCGGAGCTGGCGCATCCGCCGCACGTCCGCGGCCGCGGCCTTCCTCGTCACCTGGTTCCTGGCGGCCAGCCACGACGCCGAGGACCCGTACCCGTCCGCGTCGTGCCCGCGCCCGGCGTCGAACCGGGACAGCGCCGCCGCCCTGGCCGCCGTGAGCTTCGCGGTGACCTGCGCGAGCGCCGCCAGCACGTCGCCTTGCCTGGCCGCCTCCAGGACGGCCACCCCGGCCGGGCCGTTGAGGTGATCCAGGGCCGTGCTGATGTTCCGCAGCGCCTCAGCGGCATCGCCAGGCATCCCATCGCCATGGGTGCACATCCCGGATCACCTCCCCGATGCGGGAATCGCGATCCGGGGCTGGCGAGCCGCCCGCGGCTGGCTCGCATCCGGCCTTCGCCGGCGCTCTCAACGGATCCACTGTCTATTATGTCACCCATCAACTCCGAATGATGCAGGTAGCACAAAGAAATTTATTCGATTATGATAACAGCAAGTTGAGTCGGGGGCGGTGACAGGCGGGTTAGCCGGCGAGGGCGCCTTCCTGGTCACGCCACCAGGCGCGGCCTTCCTCGGGGAGGGTGTGGACCGGGTCGTAGTAGGGGTACTCGCGGGTAAGGGCCAGGTCGTCGCCCGCCTCGATGCCGGTGCGGTAGTTCTTGGTCCAGTAGGAGATGCCGCGCACGGTGTCGTAGCGGGCGACCTGATGGACCCAGCGCTTGCCGACGTAGGGGACGTCGCAGACCATGCGCGGGGTGGCGAATCCGGGCAGGTAGCCCATGATCGCCGACTGCAGGGCCTGCGCCTCGGCGAGCGTCAGCCGCCAGTGCTCCGATCCGGGGATCATGTCGCACAGGTAGAAGTAGTACGGCATGATCCGCGCCTCATCCAGGAGCGCGAAGCACAGGTCGAGCAGGGCGGCGGGGCTGTCGTTGACCCCGCGCAGCAGCACGCCCTGGTTGCGCACGTCCCGCACGCCCGCCGCCAGCATCGCCGCCGCCGCCCGCGCCACCAGCGGCGTCACCGACTGGGCGGAGTTCACGTGGGTGTGGATCGCCAGCGAGACGCCCCGCGAGCGGGCGATCCCGGCCACCCGCTCCATCCCCGCGCGCACCTCATCGGCCAGCCAGTGCTGCGGCAGCCCCATCAGCGCCTTGGACGCCAGCCGGATGTCCCTGACCGACTCGACCTCCAGCAGGGCCGCCACGAACGCCTCCAGGCGCGGCCACGGCAGGTTCGCCACGTCCCCGCCGGAGACGACCACGTCCCGGACGCCAGGGGTCACCGTGAGGTAGTCCAGCATCGCGGCGAGCCGGTCATCGCGGGTCATCGTCAGCTTGTGCTTGGTGACCTGGGCGGTGGAGTTGCCGACGAGGTCCATCCGGGTGCAGTG
>JAICUO010000062.1 GCA_025935815.1 Streptosporangiaceae bacterium | reverse complement strand
GCGACTGCGCTTCTAGACAACTGCGCTTCTAGACAACTGCGCTTCTAAACAACAGTGACGCGCTGGCGGTCCCAGAAGCGCAGCTGGCGGCAGCGGATGATGAAGTCCGTCGCCGCCCGCGAGTCGAGGCTGACGATTCCGCCGTCGTGAGCCACGGCGTCGCCATCGAGCTCCAGGCCCGCCGCCTCGAACAGCGGCGCGGCGCCGCCGGTGTAGCCGATGAACTTGCAGTGCGCGTAGGCGTCGGCCAGGAAGTCCCGGGCCGCGGGGTTGGTCGCCAGCGCCCGCGCCCCGCCGGGGGCGGCGATCACGGCGACGGCGTCGTACAGCACCGACGGGGCGCCGTCGACCTGCTGGTCGGCGGTGACCAGGGACCGGTCGCTGGCGTCGACGCCGCCAACGGCGGGCGCGATGACCTCCACGCTCGCCTGCTCGGCGGTGGCCGCCGAGCGCAGGGCGGCCAGCACCTCGGCGTCGGCCCCGGCGGTCACCAGCACGCCGAGCTTGCGCCCGGCGAAGCTGCCCGGCCCGTGCAGCAAGATGCTCAGCGCCGGCGACTCCGGCAGGTCGGTGCGCACGGCGACGGCGGCCGGCGCGGCGGGCGGCATCTCGCGCAGGCCAAGGCCGTCGGCGACCGAGGAGGCGAGGTCGTCATCCACGTCGCGCAGCCGCGCGACCATGCGCGACCGGATCTGGGGGTGCTTGACCTTGCTCAGCTCGAAGGTGAAGGCCTCGGCGATGTGCCGGCGCTCGATGTCGGTCTGGCTGAGGTAGAACTGGCGCGCCTGGCTGTAGTGGTCGGCGAAGCTCTCCGGCCGCAGCCGGCGCTTGGGGCCGGCCTCCATGGCGGCGTAGGAGCGGAACCCGGCCACCGGGTCCTCGCGCGGGCCGCCCTCGGCGGGGCCCCAGGAGTTGGGCTCATAGTTGGCCCGCCCGGCCGGGGCGGCGACCGCCATGTGCCCGTCTTGCTGGAAGTGCGCGATCGGGCACCGGGGCGCGTTGACCGGCAAGAAGGTGAAGTTCGGGCTGCCCAGCCGCTTGAGCTGGGTGTCCAGGTAGGAGAAGTTCCGCCCTTGCAGCAGGGGGTCGTTGGTGAAGTCGATGCCCGGCACGACGTTCTGGGTGCAGAAGGCGACCTGCTCGGTCTCGGCGAAGAAGTTGTCCACGACCCGGTCCAGGACCAGCCGCCCGACGGGGCGGGCGGGCACGATCTCCTCGGGGATGAACTTGGTCGGGTCGAGGACGTCGAAGTCGAACCGGTCGGCGAAGGCGTCGTCGAACAGCTGCAGGCACAGCTCCCACTCGGGGTAGGCACCCTGCTGGATCGCGTCCCACAGGTCGCGCCGGTGGAAGTCCGGGTCCGCCCCGTTGATCTTCACCGCCTCGTTCCACAGCACCGACTGCAGGCCCTGCTTCGGCTTCCAGTGGAACTTGACGTACGTCGACCGGTCGTCGACGGTCACCAGGCGGAAGGTGTGCACGCCGAACCCTTCCATGAACCGGAACGAGCGTGGGATGGCCCGGTCGGACATGATCCACATCAGCATGTGAGTGGACTCGGGGGTCAGGGAGGCGAAGTCCCAGAAGTTGTCATGGGCGGTCTGCGCCTGCGGGAAGCCGCGGTCGGGCTCCTGCTTGGCGGCGTGGACCATGTCGGGGAACTTGATCGGGTCCTGGATGAAGAAGACCGGCATGTTGTTGCCGACCAGGTCCCAGTTGCCCTCGCGGGTGTAGAGCTTGACCGCGAACCCGCGCACGTCCCTGGCCAGGTCGGCCGATCCCTGGTTGCCGGCCACCGTGGAGAACCGGACGAACGCCGGAGTCCGCAGCCCGGCCTCGCTGAAGACATCCGCCCTGGTGATCGGGGCCAGTGGCTCGTAGTTCTCGAAGTAGCCGTGCGCCCCGAAGCCGCGGGCGTGCACGACCCGCTCGGGGATGCGCTCGTGATCGAAGTGGAAGATCTTCTCGCGGAAGTGGATATCCTCCAGCAGGGCCGGGCCGCGCTCGCCCGCCCGCAGCGTGTTCTGGTCATCGCCGACCACGACCCCTTGCTGGGTGGTCAGCCGGGGCCGGGTGCCGCCGGCGACCTGGTGCGTCTCGCCGGCGGCTCCCGCCTGCCCCCACTGGTCCGCGGTGCGGTCCGGCTGTCCGTCTCCGCTTGCGGTGCTTGCCATCATCATGCCTCCCGTTGGCTGCTTTTCGTCGCTTGCGTTTCGCTGGTCTCGCTGTGCTGCGGCCTACCCCGGCTGCCGGGCTCAAACAGTCGTCGGGCGCGAAAAGGGGGGACGCCGCATCCCGACGGGGCGGGATCGCGGCGTCCCCGGCCGGGCCGAGGGCCGGCCCGGCTCTCTTCGCGGCCTACTGCGGGCGGCCTACTGGTGGCGGCCCCGGCGGGGGATGGCGTCGCGGACCTTGTCCGCGACGGCCGCCACCGGGCCGGCCGCCTTCTGCGCGGGGCCCTGCGGCGGGATGGACGGATGCGGCCGGGTGGGTGCCATCTTCTTGGCCCGGATGATCGCCTCGCCCAGTTCCTCCGCCCGCGCCTGGGTGATCTCGATGCTGAGCAGCGGCCACGCGTGCGCCTCCTCGAAGGTGATGTGCGAGCGGGCGTCGCGGATGAAGCGGGCGAGCAGCGGCTCGAACTCATCATCACCGGGGCCAAGGTCGCTCAGCTGGGACAGGACCTTCTCGGCGCCGGCCTCCTGTTCGAGGGCTTGCTCGGTGATCCGTGCCCCGTCCACGCCGAGCGCTTGCATGGCCGGCCAGAAATGCTGCTGCTCGGCCGCCTCGTGCCGGGCCTCCTCGATGATGACTTCCTCGAGGAGTTGCTGGCGCTGCGCCAGTTGCTCGGCACTGGCCCCGTCGGCTGCCCTCGGGCCGTCCGCTAGCCGGGCGAGCATCGCCTTGACCTCGTCATGGTCGGCTCGTAGAACCGTGAATACGTCTGGCATCGATCCTCCTTCGGGTCGGAACCTGGCTTGGCGGCCTGCGCTACCCGGTGCCGTGGAGGCGAAACCGGCCTCGCTCGGTCGGGGCGCGGGCTTCCCGGCGGTGAAATTTATATGGCCTGGGTGCATAAATGACCCCTTTCGGGTAAGCGCAGGTACCTGTGCCCCCGCCGTCTGGGGGACGGCCATTTTCGACCCGAGTTCCCCGGGAGGACGCGTCATGACCGCGACCCTGTACGCCGGCGAGTGGCAGGCCGCCGGCGCGTGCCTGTCCGCCGATCCGGAGATCTTCTTCCCGGTGTCGGGCACGGGGGCATCCGCGCCGCAGATAGAGCTGGCCCGCCAGATCTGCGCCCGGTGCCCGGTGCGGCGCGAGTGCCTGGACTGGGCGATGAACAGCGGCGAGATGCACGGCATCTGGGGCGGCACCACGCCGGAGGACCGGACCCGGGCCCGCCGCAAGGATGCCGCCCGCCGTCGGCACGCCGCCCGGCGGCGCTGGCCGGCCGCGCCGGACATTCGCGCCTCCTGACCCGCGCCCCGCCCCTGGCGCCCGTTTTCGCCCGGCGGCGCCGGGTAGCCGGCCAGGCATCGCGAAGACCAGCGACGAACGGAGGAGATCATGAAGGCAGTCGTGTACTCCGGCGCCTATGACGTCGCCGTCCGGGAAGTGCCGGACCCGCGGATCGAGGACCCGCAGGACGTGATCATCCAGGTCACCACGACGAACATCTGCGGTAGCGACCTGCATATGTACGAGGGCCGCACGAACGTGGAGCAGGGCAAGGTGCTGGGGCACGAGAACATGGGCGTTGTGGCCGAGGCGGGCCCGGCGGTGAAGAACTTCCGGCCGGGGGACCGGGTGTCGGTCCCGTTCAACGTGGCCTGCGGCACCTGCTTCAATTGCACGCACGGCTGGACGTCGTTTTGCACGCGCACGAACCCGACCGAGGGCGTGGACGGCGGCGCCTACGGCTACGCCTCGATGGGACCGTACGCGGGCGGCCAGGCCGAGTACCTGCGGGTGCCGTTCGCTGACTTCAACCTGCTCGCGCTGCCGCAGGGGACCGAGTACGAGCGTGACTTCACGATGTTGTCGGACATCTTCCCGACCGCGTACTTCGGCACCGACCTGGCCGGGGTCAGCCCCGGTGACACCGTCGTGGTGTACGGCGCCGGCCCGGTCGGGCTGCTGGCCGTGCACAGTGCCTGGCTGCGCGGCGCCGCCCGGGTGTTCTGCGTGGACATGCACGGCGACCGGCTGTCGATCGCGGAGAAGTTCGGCGCGACCCCGGTCAGCATCGCCGCCGGCGACCCCGCCGAGCAGGTACTCGACAGCACCCGCGGGGCGGGCGCTGACTGCGGGGTTGAGGCGGTCGGCTACCAGGCGCACGAGCCGTCCGGGCAAGAGCGGCCCGAGCTCGTCCTGGACTGGCTGGTCCGCAGCGTCCGGCCGACCGGCCGGCTCGGGGTAATCGGGGTGTACCTGCCCCAGGACCCGGGGGCCGCCACGCAGTCGGCCAAGGACGGGCGGATCGGGTTCGACTTCGGCCGCCTGTTCCAGAAGGGGCAGGCGCTGGGGACCGGGCAGTGCCCGGTGAAGCGGTACAACGAGAAGCTGCGCGACCTGATCATCGCCGGGCGGGCCACGCCGTCCGCCATCGTCTCGCACGAGCTCCCGCTGACCGAGGCGCCCGCCGCCTACGCGAAGTTCGACAAGCGGATCGACGGCTACACCAAGGTGATCTTGCACCCGGCGGCGGCGTGACCGGCGGCTCGCTCCGCTCGCCGTGGCGGGGCGGCGCCTGGTGAGTCCTCGTGGCCCACGGAGGCTAGGCGGGGGCTAGGGGCTGGCGCGGGGCGTCAGGAGTTGGGGGCGGTTAGCCAGTGCTCGGTGCGGGATAGGAGCTCTTCGGGGTCGACGGGCTTGGTGACGTAGTCGCTGGCGCCGGCGGCGATGCTCTTATCCCGGTCGCCGAGCATGGCCCGCGCGGTCACCGCGATGATCGGCAGCCGGGCGAAGACCGGCATCTGGCGGATCACGGTCATGGTCGCGTAGCCGTCCATGCCCGGCATCATGATGTCCATCAAGATGACGTCGATGTCGGGCTCGGCGATCAGTGCGTTGATGCCCTCCTGGCCCGACGACGCCTCGGTTACGCTCATCCCGGCCAGCCGCAGCGTGCTGGCGATGGCGAAGACGTTGCGGGGGTCGTCATCGACGACCAGGGCCTTGCGGCCCTGCAGCGCGGCGTGCCGCGGGACTCTTGCCGGCGCGCGGTCCGGGGCGGGCGGCTGCACGAAGGGCTCGGCGGCCGCGGTCAGCGGCGAAGTCGCGGCCGGGGCAGCGGTGGGGGCAGCGGCGGCCGCGGCCGTCGTCCCGGTGGCTGCCATGGAGGGGGCGGGCGCAGTGGCGGCGGCGAGGGCGAAGGTGATGCGCTCGCGCATCTCATCCAGGGACGGCAGCAGTTCCAGGGCGAGGTTCGCGCGCGGCCGGGTGAGGTCGAGGCGGTCACCCGCCCGGGCGGGCTGCCCGGGCCGGGCGTGGGCGAGGATCGGTATGCCGTGCAGTTCGGCCTTCTGCGTTACCTGGTCCAGGAACTCGGGCGCGGACGGGAGGCTGAGGTCGACGATCACGCACTGGAACGGCGCCTGGGTCAGCGCGGTGATGCCCTCCTCGGCAGTGGCGGCGGTCACGACGGACACCAGCCCGCCGCTGTCAGCCAGGTCGGATACCGCGCTATGGGCGAGAAGGTTGAGCAAGCCGCCGCTCGTGCGCTCCAGCACCAGGAGGTTACGGGCCCCGAACTGGCTGCGGGCCATTGCCGCAGTTCCGCCCGGAGCCGGCCCATCCTGGCCCGCGCCCGGGATGGGCAGGGCGGACGGCTGGCTCGCCGGCGGTCCGGCCGGGGTGACGGTGGGCGGCGGGGCGGACGGCAGGTACAGGGTGAACGTGCTGCCCCAGCCCACTTCGCTTTCGGCGGTAATCTCCCCGCCCAGCAGGGCCGCGACCTCCCGCGCGATCGACAGGCCCAGGCCAGTGCCGCCGTAGCGCCTGCTCAGCGTGCCGTCCCCTTGCTGGAAGGCGCCGAAGATGGCGGCGAGGTTCTCCGGTGCGATGCCGATCCCGGTGTCGGTGACCACGAACGCCATCACCGGGCCGCCATGCGGGTCGGTGCGCCCGTCGGCGAGGGTGACCCGCAGCGTGACGCCGCCGCGCTCGGTGAACTTGACGGCGTTGGAGACCAGGTTGCTGAGCACCTGGCGCAACCGCTGCCGGTCGGTGACCATGCTCGCGGGGACGCCCGGATCCGTTAGGACGGTGAAATCGAGGCCCCGCTCGGAGGTCAGCGGCTGGAAGGTCGCCTGGATGTCCTCGATCAGGGACTGCAACGGGAACTCGACCACCCGGATGTCCATCCGGCCCGCCTCGACCTTGGACAAGTCCAGGATGTCATTGATGAGGTTGAGCAGGTCAGTGCCGGCCGAGTGGATGACGTGGGCGTACTCGACCTGCTTGGGGGTCAGGTTCTGGCCCGGGTTCTGCGCCAGCAGCCGGGCGAGGATGAGCAGGCTATTGAGCGGCGTGCGCAGCTCGTGCGACATGTTCGCCAGGAACTGCGACTTGTACTGCGAGGCCAGCGCGAGCTGGCGGGCGCGCTCTTCTATCTCCTGCCGGGCGCGCTCGATCTCGGCGTTCTTGATCTCGATGTCGCGCTTTTGCTCGGCCAGCACGGCGGCCTGAGACTCCAGGTCGGCGTTGGAGGCCTGCAATTCCTCCGAGCGGGCCTGGAGCTCGGCCGAGCGGGCCTGGAGCTCGGCGGTCAGCCGCTGTGACTCCTGCAGGAGCACGTCCGTCCGGGAGTTGGCCACGATCGCGTTGACGCTCACGCCCAGGCTCTCCGTCAGTTCCTCCAGCAGGCTGACCTGCGCGGAGCTGAACCTCGTGAAGGAGGCGAGCTCGACGACGCCGAGCACCTGGCCCTCGAACAGCAGGGGCAGCACCGCCAGGTTGGCCGGCGGGGCCTCGCCCAGTCCTGAGGAGATCTTGATGTACCCGGGCGGGATCTCATCGACCACGATCGGCCGCTTGCCCTTGGCTACCTGGCCGATGAGGGACTGGCCGATCCGGTACTGGATGGGCGCGTCCTTGTCGGCGCGCAGCCCGTACCCGGCCACCAGCCGCAGCCGGGTCTCGCCGTCGGCGTCCTCGGCGACGAAGAACGTGCCGTGCTGGGCGTTGACCAGCGGGGCGAGGTCCTCCATGACCAGGTCGGCGACGACCGCCAGGTCGCGGTGGCCTTGCATCATGCCGCCGATCCGGGCCAGGTTCGTCTTCAGCCAGTTCTGTTCCTCGTTGGCGCGGATCGTCTCGCGCAGCGAGACCACCATGGCGTTGACGTTGTCCTTGAGCTCGGCGACCTCGCCCTTCGCCTCGACCGAGATGGACCTGGTCAGGTCGCCGGCCGCGACCGCGCTGGTGACCTCGGCGATCGCGCGCACCTGACGGGTGAGGTTTTGCGCCAGCTCGTTGACGTTCTCGGTGAGCCGCTTCCACGTGCCGGCCACGCCCTCGACCTCGGCCTGCCCGCCCAGCTGGCCGTCCCGGCCCACCTCGCGGGCCACCCGGGTGACCTCGGCGGCGAACGCCGACAGCTGGTCGACCATCGTGTTGATCGTGGTCTTCAGCTCCAGGATCTCGCCCTGGGCGTCCACGTCGATCTTCTTCGTCAGGTCGCCGTTGGCCACGGCGGTGGTCACCATGGCGATGTTGCGGACCTGGCTGGTGAGGTTGTTGGCCATCGCGTTGACCGAATCGGTCAGGCTCTTCCAGGTCCCGGACACGCCGCGGATCTCGGCCTGCCCGCCAAGGTTGCCCTCGGTGCCGACCTCGCGGGCCACCCGCGTCACCTCGGTGGTGAACCGGTCCAGCTGGTCGACCATGCCGTTGAAGACGACGGCGATCTGGTCCAGCAGCGGGTCGCCGGTCTTCGGCAGGCGCATGCTGAAATCACCGTCGCGCACCGCCGTTAGACTGGAAAGCAGCTGTTCCAGGCCAGAGTCATCCAGCGAGGCTGGCTGGTGCCTGGCGTTGTCCATCCGGTGGCTCCGTTCGCCGTCATCGTCGCCCGCCGAAGGTCGCGGCAACCTGATCGTTATACGATAGTCGTTGAGCCTTATGAGGTCGATTCGGTAGTTGTTACCTGCGGCGGGGGCTACCTGGTGTTAGCTGCCCGCTGGAAAGGTAGCGCGGGAGGTATCAGTGTCGGCCGGTGATGAGGACCTGGCTCGCCTCGCCCTGGTGATCGAGCGTCAGCGCCGGGAGCTGGAGCGGTCACGGGCGGACGCGGACGTCGCGGCGGTGATCGCGATGGCGCGCGGTGCCCTGATGGAGCGGTTCGGTTGCCCGGCCCCGGCGGCGGCCGCGCAACTGGCGGACATGGCCGCGGCCGCCGGGCTGCCCCTGCCGGAGATGGCGGCCCTCGTGCTCGGTGGCCAGGCCGAGCCGGACGGCGGCGAGCCCGGGGCCGGGGCAGGCCCGGCCCCGGACCAGCCCGCCGGGGGCCAGCCGCTCCCCGACCTGGGGGCGGTGGCCGCCGGGTCGTTGGGGGACCTGCTCGCGGCGGCGGCCGCCGATCGAGCCCGGGACGGCGCCGAGCTCGTCGGCGCGCTCGCCGACCAGGTCCTGGCCCCGCTGGGCGCGGCCGCGATCGCGGTGTGGCTGCTGGCCGCCGACGGCGCCCTGGAGATGCTGGGCGAGCGCGGGCTGGGGGGCATGGCGGCGACCCGCTGGCGGCGCCTTCCGCCAGATTTCGACTGCCCCCCGCAACGGCTCGTTCGCGACGGCGCCGAGTTGTGGTGGAATGCCGGGACCCCCCCGGGCGACCCGGTGGCGTTGGTCACCGGGTGGGGTCCCAGCACCGCGCGCGCGGTGCTGGGGCTGCGGCGGCGCAACGGGGCACTGCTCGGGGTCTTGCAGGTCTGGTGGTCGCGCCCGCTGCCGTCGTTCACCGATGAGGCCCGGTTGCAGCTGTCGGCGCTGGCCGCCGGGTTCGCGGACGTCCTGGATACACGGCTGGCCCATGGCGGGCTGGAGCCGTGCCCGGGGGATCCGTCGGTCTACACGCTGCTGGATGACCTCGCGGACTCGGTCCTGGCGGTCCGCCCCATTCGCGGCGAATCGGGGGCACTGGCCGACTTCACCATCGAGCACGTCAACCCGGGGTACATCGACCCGCTCGGGCGTGACCCCGCTGACCTGGCCGGCCTGACCTTGCTGGAGGCCTATCCGGGCAGTGGCGGCGACACCGGCCTGTTCGGGCGGGCGGCCCAGGTGCTGGAGTCCGGGCGGCCAGTGCAGGTACCGGGCGTGCTCGGGCCGCCGCTGGCCGGAGTGGGCAGGGACGCGGTGGAGGCCGCCGACCTGCGCGCGGCCGTGTTCTTTGACGGCGTCATCTTCACGTGGCGGCGCAGCACCGAGGCGGGCCGGCTCGCCCGGATGCTCGGCCACGCGCAGCGCCTGGGCCGCATGGGGGCGTGGGCGGAGAACCTGGCGGCGGAGGAGACGTTCTGGGCCGACTCCGCGTTCGCCGTCTTCGGCCTGGACCCGCGCCGCGCCGCGCCGATCCCCACCGCGGACCTGCACAACTTCGTGATAGCGCAAGACCGTGAGCTGGTCCGGCGGTTCCGGGAGCGGCTGCTGGGGCAGCGGGAGCCGGCCACGGCGGTCTTCCGCGTGATACGTCCCGATGACGGGGCGATCCGGCAGATCCAGATCTTCGCCGAGCCGGTCCTGGCCGGGACCCGGGTGACCGCGCTGCGCGGCGCCTTCCAGGACGTGTCGGCGCACTACCTCACCCAGGTAGCCCTGGACGCCACCCGGGACCAGCTGGTGACCAGTGAGGAGCGCGCGGCGGAAGAGCATCAGCTCGCCCTCCGACTGCAGCGCGCGATCATGCCGCCGGACGCCCAGCCGCCCGCGGCGGCGGGCGTCGACCTGGCGGTCCGGTACCGCCCGGTGGAACCAGGCCGGCTGGTCGGCGGGGACTGGTACGACACCGTGCTGCTGCCCAGCAAGGAACTGCTCATCGTGGTCGGCGACATCACCGGGCACGGCATCGACGCGGTCACCGGCATGGTGGCCGCGCGCAACGCGCTGCGCGGCCTGGCCGCCACCGGAGCGGGGCCGCACGGGCTGCTCGAGCACCTCAACAACGCGGCCTACCACATCACCGAGGGGATCGCCGGCACCGTCATCTGCGCCCTTTATGACCCGAATACCCGGTTGCTGCGGTGGGCGCGAGCCGGTCACCTGCCGCCGGTGCTGGTCCGCGACGGCTCGGCGGCCGCGCTGCCGCTGCCGGCCGGGGTGCTGCTCGGGCTGGACCCGCACGCGCAGTATGAGGAGGCCACGGTCTGGCTGCGGCCGGAGGACATGCTGCTGTTCTTCACCGACGGGCTGATCGAGCGGCGCGGCCAGTCGATCACCGACTCGCTGGCCGAGTTCGTCGCGGCCGCGACGCCGGCCGCGACGGACGCCTCCGACCAGGCAGACCAGATGCTGGCCGCCGCGCTATCCGACACTGGCGACGACGCGTGCCTGGTGGTGGCCCGGGTCCTGTAATCGCGCGCATGGGGCACCGCCGCCCGGGTAGCGGCCAGCGGGAACCGGCTGGCGGGCAACTTCGGGTTCCAGGCCGGGCACGGCGAGGTGAGCCGCCAGCTAGCTAGGTACTGTCCCCGCCGAGGCGCACGTCGGGCGAGAGCGTGATCGCGCATTCGAGCATGGCGGCGTGGACGAAGGCCTGGGGGACGTTGCCGCGCAGTTGCCGCTGGTGGACGTCGAATTCCTCGGTGTACAGCCCGGAGGGCCCGCAGGCGCTGCGGTTGCGCTCGAACCAGTGCGCGGCGGCGACCGGGTTGCCGTAGGAGTGCTCAAGCAGCGCCATCCAGAATCCGCACAGCAAGAACGCGCCCTCTGACTCGTGCAGCGGGCGGGCATCGTGGCGGAACCGGTAGACGAACCCGTCGGCGGAAAGCTCCTGCCGCACGGCGTCGGCGGTGGCCACGTTCCGGGGATCTCGCGTGGGCAGCGCCCCGCGGATCACCGGCAGCAGCAGCGACGCGTCCACCCGCGCGTCATCGGGCGCGCGCTGCCAGCGGCCGGCCGGGTGGACGCAGTCGCGCAGGCTGGCCAGGACGCGGTCGGCCAGCGCGCTCCACCGGGCCGCCTCCTGGCGGCCCCGGGCGCTCCCGGCGGGCGCGGCGGCCGCGATCGCGCGCAGCCCGGCCACGCAGGCCAGCCGGGAGTGCGCCCAGCGCCGGTCATCCAGTTCCCAGATGCCGGCGTCTGGGTCTTGCCAGCGCTTCTCGATCGCGTCGGCGGCGGTGGACGCCGCCCGCCACTCATCCTCGCCCAGCATGTCGTGCCGGGCGGCGGCGGCCAGCAGCAGCAGCACCTCACCGAGCGCGTCGAGCTGGAACTGCCGGCGCACGGCGTTCCCGGCGCGCGCGGCCCCCCCGGGGTAGCCGCGCACCCGCAGGCGCCGCCCGTCCGGGATAGGCTGCCCGGACACGGTATAAGCGGGCTGCAGGCCCGGCCCGTCGGCCAGGACGCGCTCGCTGACGAACCGGACGGCGCCCGCCAGCAGCGGGTGCGGCCCGTGGGCGGCGAGCGCGAGGCCCGCGTAGCACTGGTCGCGGATCCAGGCGTACCGGTAGTCGTAGTCGCGCCCGGCCTCCAGGCGCTCGGGCAGCGATGTGGTGGCGGCGGCCACCATGGCGCCGCTGCCCCCGGTCAGCCCGCGCAGCACCGCGTAGGCGTGCCGGGCGTCAGCGGCGGCGATCAGGCCGGAGCAGTCGGGCGCGACCTGTGACCAGGCCTGCTGCGTCGCGGCCCACGCCTGGTCCGGATCGGGCGGCATCCCCGGCAGTTCCCGGTCCGACAGCTCAAGCACCAGGTCATGCGACTGGCCGGCGTCCAGCGTGACGGTCATGGCGAGCGCCCCGCCGGTGTCCCGGGCCCGCGAGGCGCCCGACCAGCGGAACCAGGTGGCGCCGCTGCGCCCGCTCCATATGCCCCCGGCCCGGGACAGGCCCGTCATGCGGCGGCCGTACCCGCCGCGCACGTCGAGGGTGACGGCAACCCGGGCGGGGCCATCGAGGGCCTCGATGCGGCGCAGCAGCACCACGCGGTGCGGGTCGGCCGGCATGGCCAGCGCCTCCCGGCACTCGACCCGCGAGCTGCCGACCCACCGGCTGCGCCAGATGAGCGTGCCGTCCTCGTAGTACCCGCCCCACACGTGCCACGGGTCGGCGGGCGTCACCGAAAACCGGCCCGGACCGCCGAGCAGTCCGCTGAAGGCCGCCGGGGAGTCCCACCGGGGAACGCACAGCCACGCGACCTCGCCGGCGGGCCCGATGAGGCCACCGCGCTCGCCGTCGGCGACGAGCGCGTACTCCCGCAGGACCCGCGGCACCAGATCAGTCACCGCCATGGCGGTCCACTTCCCTGTCCGCCGCGGGGAAATCCTGCTCCCCGGCATTAGTGGCGCATCAACGGCACCTGACTGGCGGGCCGCGGGCAGCAGGTTTGCCTGGCCGGCTGGGCGGAAGTAGGAACGCTTGACGCTAAGGCAGGCAGTCAGCACGCAGGAGGTGACCTGACATCGTGAGCCAGACAGTCGTAATCACGGGGGCCAGCGCGGGCATTGGCAGAGCCGCCGCCGAGCTATACGGGCGGCGCGGCGCGAACGTCGCGCTCATCGCGCGCGGCGAGACCGGCCTGCGGGAGGCGGCCCGCGCGGTCGAGGACCTGGGCGGGCGGGCGCTGCCGGTCGCCGCGGACGTCGCCGACTACGCGGCCGTCGCGGACGCCGCGCGGACGGCGGAAGAACGCCTGGGACCGGTCGACGTGTGGGTGAACGTGGCGTTCGCGTCGGTGTTCGCGCCGTTCACGAAGATCACTCCCGAGGAGTTCCGCCGCGTCACCGAGGTCTGCTACCTCGGCTACGTGCACGGCACGATGGCGGCGCTGACCTTGATGCGGCCACGGGAGACCGGGACCATCGTGCAGGTCGGCTCGGCCCTCGGCTACCGGGCGATACCGCTGCAGTCCGCGTACTGCGGCGCCAAGCACGCCATCAACGGGTTCACCGAGTCGCTGCGCTGTGAGCTGCTCCACGACGGCAGCGACATCAAGGTCACCGTCGTGCAGATGCCGGCCGTCAACACCCCGCAGTTCTCCTGGGTGCGGTCCCGGCTGCCGCGCCACCCGCAGCCGGTGCCGCCGATCTACCAGCCGGAGGTCGCCGCCCGCGCCATCGTGCACGCCGCCGACCATCCCGACCACAAGGAATACTGGGTGGGCGCGACCACCGTCATGACCATCCTGGCCCAGAAGGTCGCCGCGCCGCTGCTCGACCGGTACCTCGCGCGCACCGGCTATGACTCCCAGCAGACGGACCAGCGCGAGCAGCCGGGGTGGCCGGGCAACCTGTACGAGCCGCTGGACCGGGGGCCGGGCCGCGATTACGGCGCGCACGGCGAGTTCGACGACAAGTCGCACGCGCACAGCGCGCAAGACTGGCTGTCCCGCCACGTGCCACGACGGCACGCCCCAGGAGCGCAGCGGAGCGACCCCGCCGGCCGCTAGGCCTGCGACTGGCTGACGTTGACCAGCCAGGGGACGCCGAACTGGTCAGTGACCATGCCGAACTCATCGCCCCAGGCCTGCTTTTGCATCGGCATCGTGACGGAGCCGCCGTCGGACAGCTTCTCGAAGTAACCGCGCAGGGCGTCGCCGTCGTCGCCGCTGAGGCTCACTCCGAACCCGTGGAAACCCGGGGACTCCATCCCGGGGGGAGCGTCGGCGGCCATGACCGTGTAGCCGGCCTCGGTCTCGAGCTGGCCGTGCATGATCTTGTCGGCGATGGGCGAGTCCTTGTCGCCGAAGTCGGCGAAGGTGCTGAGGTTCAGGGTGCCGCCGAACACGCTGGCGTAGAACTCCAGCGCCTGCCGGGCATTGCCATTGAAGTTGAGGTATGGGTTTAGCCGGGATGTCATGGGTCCCCCTGTACTGAACTGGTCCTGGCTTGATTGATTCGTACTGGTAATCGAGAACATAGCAGGCCCCGTGCGGGAGTGGAACCCGACCCGCCGGTGAATCGCCGGAGCCGTGACATCGGGTAGGCGCGCGGGACCCCGGACGGCGCTATGGTCCCGCCCGGCTTTTTCGCCGAATTCGCGCCGGGCGCGCATACCGCGGTGGCCGCCGGGCAGACGGACCGCGAGAGGAGAACGAGCACGGACAGCGGCCATTCACGTGCTGCAGGCCCATGAGGACCGGCCTTCGACCGCCGTGACCCCGGCTGGACCAAGGCCACCCTGGAGGTCGGCTAGCCGCCCAAGAGCGGCCGGGCCCGCGTGTTACAGGGAACCCGCGCGGGCCCGGCGCCGTCCGCGGCCCTGTTCAGGGCCGGACGGTGAAGGTGCCCTGCCGCAGCGCGGACGCGTGCGCCCCGGGCATCGAGTAAGTCCACGTGCGGGCGGCGGCGGAGACGTGGCCGAACGTGGCCGGGGAGAAGCGCGCCAGCGGCGGCCCGTAGGCCTCCACGATCGCCTCGGCGGTGCCCATGCTGACCACCGTGGCGTGGCGCGTCACGGTGGCCGTCCAGTGGCGGGTGACGTCGCAGACGGTGAGGCTGAACCAGCCGCCGCCCCGGTAGGTGACGGTCATGGAAACGTAGTCACCGGAATAGGCGGCCTTCCCGAACCCGGCCGGCGGCGACGGGTACAGCTCGTACCACGCCGTCCAGCGCAGGTGGCCGCCGACCATGTTGGCGGTGAAGCCAGCCTGCTCGATCCCCGGGCCGGTTCCAAAGCCCGCCCAGAAGGCGGCCCCCGCGTTCGCGGCGGGGGAGACCGACGGCAGCCGCAGCGACGCGGTGACCTGGCGGCTGCTGGTGTGCCACGCGTGGCCGGCCCAGCCGTGGGTTCCGTAACGCGGGCCGGAGGCCGGGGCGGTGCTGGCCGGAGTCGAGCTGGCCGGACCCGAGCTGGCCGCAGTCGAGCTGGCCGCAGTCGCGCTAGCTGGCATCGCCAGCCCGGCCGGCGGCGCGCCAGCCATCGCAGCGGCCAGCACCAGGCTCCCCAATCGCGTGCTTTTCCCCCGTCGGCTCATCGGGCTGGCCTTTCAAGCGGGCCCGGCCGCGATTCGGCCAGGTTGTGCTCTTGAGGCTGTTTCGGGGGAGTAGCAGGGCGGTTGTCCGGCGGGGTGCGCGCGGGTGGCAATAGGCGCGGCCGCTAACCCATCGGGCGTTTAGGTGCCCTTCACCTGGTTAGACGGCGGTGAACAGCCGCAACGCTCCGCCGGGGACGACCGCGGCGTAAGACGACGGCAGCGGCCCGGCACGGGGGTCCGGGCCGCTGCCGTCTGGGGGCTGCGGCGGGGGGCTTAGGCGGCTGCCTTGACGGCCGCGCCGAGGGCCTGGTAGACCGCGATCGTCTCGTGGGCGATCCGGTCCCAGGAATACCGGGACCGGACCCGGTCGGCGGCGGCGGCGCTGAACGCCTCGAGCATCATGGGGTGCGCGAGCAGCTGCCGGATCCGGTGGGCGAGCTGGGCGGGCCGGTCGGGCGGCACCAGGATGCCGGTCGTCCCGTCGACCACCGCGTCGAGCTGGCTGCCGACGGCCGGGGCCACGACGGGGGTACCGCAGGCCATGGCCTGCAGTGACAGCATCGCCGAAGGCTCGTAGCCGGCCGTGCTCACGAACAGGTCGGCCGAGCGCAGCAGCGGCGGGAGGCTGCGGGCGGCGACGTGACCGGTGAACAGGACCCGGCCGCCGAGGCCGAGTGAGTGCGCCAGGGCGCAGCGGCGGGCGTGCTCGGGGTGCCGCCGCAGCTCATCGCGCGACGGGCCGCCGGCGACGATGAGCTCGGCGCCGGGTATCTTCACCATGGCCCGCATCAGCGTGTCGAGGCCGCTGGCCTCCTCCAGGCCGGCGACGGTGACCAGCCGCGGGCGGCCGTTGCGGGAAGCGACCGGTCCCTCGGGCGCGAACTCGCCGGTGTCGATGCCGCAGGGCACGACCCTGATGGACCGCCGGGGCACGCCGAGGCGGGTCAGGTCGGATTCCTCGTCGGTGCTCCCGGCGAGCACGGCGCTGGCGCTGCGCCCGATCGCCGGCTCCAGCCGCATGCGCTCGGGGCCAGCCAGCTTGAGGGCGTGGTGGCGGCGCTCGGCGATGCCCAGGGAGTGGAAGGACTGCACCAGCGGCACGCCCAGCCCGCGGGTGGCGGCGAGGGCGGCCAGGCCGCTGGTCCAGCGCAGCGCGTGCACGACGTCGGGCCGGGCCTCGCTCAGCCGGTCGCGCAGCGGCCCGGTGAAGGCCGGCACCCGGGCAAGCAGCTCATTGTCGTCGGCCGACTCTCGCGAGGCGCCATCGCGGGGTGAGCCAAGGTGCTCAACGCGGGCGCCCCCGGCCAGCTTGCCGTGATCGGGCAGGCTGGAGTCGAGGTGCTGTGCGTACACGGTGACCTGGTGGCCATTGCCCGCCAGTTGGCTAGCCAGCTCCGCCAGCCGGGTCCGCTCAGGATCGGACTGGGTGTCACGGCGGTCAAGGAGGGTAGTGCGCTGGGCTATCAAGGCGATCTTCACGGGGAACCTCCGGGTCGGCGGGTAACCACCACGACGTGCCGCCCGACGGGACCCGGTAAGACAAGACCCTGGAACCAAGAAAGTGGGCCCGCGCGAGCACGCACGCCAAGATGGCGTGGAACGTGCCTGCGTCGTAGGCACCACTGGGGGTGGTTATTTCCCGGGGCGCCCCGGGCTAAACCCGCTATCCGGAAGTTGCTTCCGCGACGCTCCCGTACACCGGGATCAGCTGGTCAGCCGCGGTGAGCCGCAGCATCCGGGCCACGGTCTCGGCCGGCCGGGCGAGGACCAGCAGCCCGCCGTGGCGGTCCATCGTCCGGTTGGCCCGCAAGATGACGTGCAGCGCGGAGGAGTCCATGAACCGCAGCTCGCCAAGGTCGATGACCATCATGCGCGGCTGCTTGGCGACTTCCGCGTCCAGCACCTCGTGCAGCGCGTCCTTATTAGTCACGTCCGCCTCGCCGGCCAGGGCCACCAGCGTGTAGGGGTCGGCCGCTGACTCAACGGTCGTGACGGACGTGGTTAGGAGGTCCACAACGGAGTTGTACCACACGCGAGAGCTAGCTTTCGCCCCTCAGCGGCCCGCGCCGTCGAGCCGGATCGTCATGTGCATCCGGATCGTGGTACCGCCATCGCCGGAGGTCAGCTCCACCTGGTCGCAGAGCTGGTGAACCAGCCACAGGCCATGCCCGGCGAGGGCGTCGGCGGGAGGCCGCCGCTGGCCGACGAGCGGGTCGGTGATGATGCCGGAGTCGCGTATCTCACAGACGATCTCGCTGTCGTCATGCCAGATCGTCAGCGTCCCCGCGGAGCGGGCATGGCGCAGCGTGTTGGCGGCCACCTCGCTGACCGCCAGCACCAGGTCATTGGCACGGGTCTCCGGGAGGCCCGCTTGCCTGGCGTGGCTGCGCACCCGGGCACGGACTTCCGACAGGTCTGTGGTGTAGGTAAAGGGCATGGCCTCGGGTGGCACCGCGAGCCAGGCGGAAACACGACCGGGGGAACGCCAGCCAGACGCGGCAACCAGCCCCTGGCCGTTGTCGCGCCCGCCGATGCACCGCGAATCCCGGCCATGTGCGTCGCCATCGTGAAGACGATACACCGGACTACCCAGCCCCACGGGGGGCAAACCGGCTGGCCGCCAGCATCCCGGGGTCATGGCTGCCGCCGCAGGCGGGCTGCTCGCGCGGCCGGGTGCACCTGGTGCGCGGCCAGCGGCGCGCTCAGCGTGGTCAGGCCGGTAGCCGCCCGGCGGTCACGGGCGAGGGACGCGAAGAGCCTCAGCGGCGGGCTGCTGGCGATGGGGTGCGAAATGACCGGGAAGACGGCCCCCGCCTCTTCTTGCTCCCGGTCATCGCGCCGGCCGCGCGTGTTGTCCACGTGCCCTCCTTGGCGTCCGCAGCTGCCCTCGGTCTCCCTGGTTGCCCAGCTGAGCCGCGAAATAACCAGCACGCGAATATTTCGCCCGATGAATGGCATGGCCCGACCTGGGTAGCGGGGGCGGTGCCAAGGAAATGACGAATGTGGCAAATGGAGGGAAGTCATGACGATCGGAGCGGCTCTGCTGCTGATCGCGGTAGGCGCCATCCTACGGTTCGCCGTCAACACGGTAACCGTCTGGGGCATACAGGTGCACACCATCGGCGACATCCTGATGATCGTCGGAGTCGTCGGCCTGGTGCTGTGGATGGTCATCTGGGCACCGTGGGCACGCGCCCGCCGCACTACCGTCGTCCACCAGCGACCCGTGGTAGACGAGCGGCCCCCGGACGGATACGTCCTCGGCCCCGACGGCCGGTATCACCCGGCCGACTACCCGGTGGACTACCCCACGCAGGAGTACCCTCCGGGCGACCCCCGCTACCCATCCAGCCGGCGCGGGCGGCTGTAAGCCCAACCGACGCGAGCGGCTGCCGGCGTCATGAGTGCACGCAGGCAGCCGCTCGAACCACTGGAGAATCATGATCGCGG
>JAICUO010000861.1 GCA_025935815.1 Streptosporangiaceae bacterium | reverse complement strand
GCCTTCTTCATCCCGCGGGCGTCCAGCCCGGCCAGCGAGTCGCCGCGCACCTCCGCGTTGTGCGCGTGCGCCAGGTGGTGCAGCCCGAAGACGGCCTCCATCCCGGGCCGCAGGCCCATCTGGTCCTCGCACTGGTTCACCGCGCGCTTGGCCAGGGCCAGGCCGAAGGACGGCATCGCGGCGACCTCCGCGGCCAGCGCGAACGTGGCGGCCTCAAGGTCGGCGCGCGGGACCACCCGGTTGACCATGCCGACGGCGTAAGCACGCTCCGCGCTGAACCGGCCGCCGGTGAACAGCACCTCCTTCGCGAAGCGGGGCCCGAGCATCCACGGGTGCGCGAAGTACTCCACGCCCGGGATGCCCATCCGCACCACCGGGTCGGCGAAGAACGCGTCCTCGGCCGCCACGATCAGGTCGCACACCCAGGCGAGCATGAGGCCGCCGGCGATGCAGGCGCCGTGCACCATGGCGATGACGGGCTTGGGGATCTCCCGCCAGCGCCGGCACATCCCCAGGTAGACCTCCATCTCGCGGGCGTACCGGTTGTCCGCGCCGGCCTTGCCCACGTGGTCCCACCACAGCACCGCGTGGCGGTCGAAGCTCTTGTCGATGTCCCGCTCGGGGGTGCCGATGTCGTGCCCGGCGCTGAAGTGGTCACCCGCGCCGGCCAGCACGATGACCGCGACCTCGTCATCGTTGACGGCCCGGGCGAACGCCGCGTCGAGGGCGTAGGTCATCGCGGAGTTCTGCGCGTTGCGGTACTGGGGCCGGTTCATCGTGACTACCGCGACGGCGTCGCGCCTGCTGTACAGGACCTCATCGGCCATCGGGGGCCTCCTTGAGCTGTCGCTTGAGCACCTTGCCGGAGGCGTTGCGCGGCAGGGCGGGGCGGAACTCCACCTGCCGGGGCACCTTGTAGTTCGCCAGCCGCTCACGGCAGAAGGCCACCACCGCCGCCTCATCCAGGGCGCGCCCGGGCCGGGTGACGACGAACGCCCGGCCGACCTCGCCCAGCCTCGGGTCGGGGACCCCGACGACCGCGGACTCGGCGACGCCATCCAGGCGGGCGAGGACCTGCTCGACCTCGGCGGGGTAGACGTTGAAGCCGCCGCAGATGTACATGTCCGTCAGCCGGTCGGTGATCGTCAGGTACCCGGCCGCGTCCAGGCGGCCCACGTCCCCGGTGTGCAGCCAGCCGCCGGCGTCGATGGCGGCGGCGGTCGCGGCCGGGTCGTCCAGGTAGCCCAGCATCAGGTTGGGGCCGCGCAGCACGACCTCGCCGGCCTCGCTCAGCGCCACCTCGAAGCCGGCCGCGGCCCGGCCGCAGGTGCGGGCCACCGTCGCCGGGTCGTCGCCGGGCTGGCACATGGTCGCCACGACCGCCTCGGTCAGCCCGTAGGCGGTGAGCACCACCTCGAAGCCGAGCTCGTCGCGCATCCGCTCGACCAGGACCGCGGGGACGTTCGCCGCCCCGGTGACCGCCAGCCGCAGCGATGACAGGTCGAAGCGGCCGCGCTCGGGATGGTCCAGCAGGGTCTGGTAAATGGTCGGCGCGCCAGGCAGCACGGTGATCCGCAGCTCCTCGATCAGCGCCAGCGCCCGCACGGGGTCGAAGACCGGCATCGGCACCATGGCGGCGCCGCTGACGAGGCAGGCCAGGATGCCCGCCTTGTAGCCGAAGCTGTGGAAGAACGGGTTGACGATCAGGTACCGGTCGGCCGCGGTCAGCCCGCCCAGCCCGGCCCACGCGGCGGCGACCGCCAGCGCGCTGCGGTGGCTGCTCATCACGCCCTTGCTGCGCCCGGTGGTCCCGGAGGTGAAAAGGATGTCGCTGACGTCCTGCGCGCCGACCGCCGCCGCCCGGGCCAAGGCTGAGGAAGGGGCAGTCGCCACCGCTCGTTCGGTGAAATCCGCCCAGTCCTTGCCGGTCTTGACGGTGATGGCGAGCCGGGCGAGGGTCCCGCCGGCCTCAGGGGCGCCGGCATCAGTGGCCACCGCGGCGGCGCGCAGCGCGCCGAGCCGGTCCACGCCGAGGAAGTCATCGGCCACGAACAGCGCGCGGGCCCCGCTGCGGCTGATCACGTCGAGCGCCTCGGCGCCGGTGAACCGGGTGCTGACCGGGACCAGCGTGGCGCCCGCGGACAGCGCGCCGAGCGCCGCGAGCACCCACTCGGGACCGTTGGGGCACCACAGCGCGACCCGGTCGCCGGCGGCTATCCCCTCGGCGATGAGCGCGCGGGCCACCTCGCCCGCCCGCTCGGCAAGCCCGGCGTAGCTCAGCCATGGCCCGTCCGGGTCGGCGATCGCCGCCGCGGCGCCGAACTCCCGGGCCGCGCGCAGGAGCGCCCCCGGGATGGTCGCGGGCGCGATGGTCGCCTCCACCGCTTGAGCGTACCAAGCAAGCGCTTGGTATGGTAGGTGGATGGAGTTCAGCGCCGACGACGAGGACTTCCGCGGCCACCTGCGCGAGTGGCTGGCCGCGAACGTGCCGCCCGCGCTGCGGGGCGCCGGCGGCCCCGGCCGGGACGACGAGGCGTTCGCCAGCCGGCTGGCCTGGGGCCAGCGGCTGGCCGCGGCGGGCTGGAACTGCCTGGGCTGGCCGGCCGAGCACGGCGGGCAGGGCGCGTCCCTGGCCCGGCAGGTGATCTTCCACGAGGAGTACGCGCGCAGCGGGGCGCCGGCCCGGGTCGCGGTGGTCGGCGAGGAGCTGCTGGCGCCGACGCTGATCGCGTTCGGCACCCCGGAGCAGAAGCAGCGTTTCCTGCCGCCGATCGCCGCGGTGCGGGAGCT
>JAICUO010000388.1 GCA_025935815.1 Streptosporangiaceae bacterium | reverse complement strand
GCTTCCGCGCCAGCGTCATCGCCGCCGTCATCGCCAGCCTCGAGGGCGCCGACCCGCAGCGCGCGGCGTTCCTGGCCCTGTGGCACGACTCGCAGGAGACCCGGACCACCGACCTGTCCCACCTCACGAAGAAGTACGTATCTTCCCGCCCCAACGAGGCCGTGACCTCCGATCAGGTCCGCCGCCTGCCGGAGCCGCTGGCCGGCGTGATCACCGCCGCCGTCGCCGAGTACGAGGCACGGGAAACGCCGGAGGCGCGGTGCGCCCGCGACGCCGACAAGCTGGAACTGCTGCTGCAAGCCCGCGAGTACACCGACCAGGGCCACCCCAGCCTCCGCCCGTTCCTGGACTCCGCCCGGTCGGCCCTGCGAACGGAGGCGGCCCGTGAGCTCGCCGCCGAGGCGATGCGGCAGGGCTACCTCGACTGGGTCAGCAGCGCCATGGAGGACCGCCCGTGATCGTCTAGCGGGACCCGCCCGCGGTCTCCACGATCCAGGCCAGGACGAGGGCCTCTTCTTCCCAGGCGTCGTAGCGGCCGCTGCGGCCGCCGTGGCCGGCCACCATCTCGGTCTTGAGCAGGAACGGGCCGCCGGTGGCGGTGGCGCGCAGCCGCGCCATCCACTTGGCCGGCTCGTGGAAGCTCACCCGCGTGTCGTTCAGGCTGGTGAGCGCGAAGATCGCCGGGTAGTCCACGGCCGCCACGTTCTCGTAGGGGGCGTAGGACTTCATGTACGCGTACACGTCCGCGTTATGCAGTGGATCTCCCCATTCCTCCCACTCCGTTACGGTCAATGGCAGGGAGGGGTCGAGGATCGTGTTGAGCGCGTCCACGAACGGGACCTGGGCGACGATCCCGGCGAACTGGCGGGGCGCGAGGTTGGCGACCGCGCCCATTAGCAGGCCGCCCGCCGACCCGCCGCGTGCCACCAGGCGGCTGGGCGACGTCCAGCGCGCCGCGACCAGGTGCTCGGCGCACGCCACGAAGTCGGTGAAGGTGTTGCGCTTTTCCAGCAGCTTGCCGTGGGTGTACCAGGCGCGGCCCATCTCACCGCCGCCGCGGATGTGCGCGATCGCGAAGACGAACCCGCGGTCCAGCAGCGACAGCCGCGAGATCGAGAACGACGGGTCGATGGAGTGCTCGTAGCTGCCGTACCCGTACAGCAGGCAGGGCGCCGAGCCGTCGCGCGGCGTGCCCTTGCGGCACACGATCGAGAGCGGCACCTGCGTGCCGTCGGCGGCGAGCGCCCACTCGCGGTGCTGCTCGTAGTCGGCGGGGTCGTAGGCGACGCCGGACGGCGAGGGCAGCACCGGCTGCTGCTTCAGCAGCGTCAGCGCGCCGGTGGCCAGGTCGCAGTCGTACACCGACCCGGGGGTGACCATCGAGGTGTAGCTGAGCCGGAACGTCGTCGTCGCGAACTCCGGGTTGGCACCCGGGCCGACGGAGTAGATCGGCTCGGGGAAGGAGATGTCCCGGCCGCCGCTACCCGGCCCGGCGTCGGCGGGCAGGACCCGCAGGCCGGTCAGCCCGTCGCGGCGGTAGTAGACGACCGTGTAGTCGGCGAACGCGTCCATCCCGAGCAGCCGGGTGCCGGGCGAGTGCGGGACCAGCGGGGTCCAGTCGGTGGTGTCGCCGGCCCCGGGCAGCGCCGCGGTGGCGAGCTCGAAGTCCTCCTTGCCGCCGTCATCGCCGGCTGAGCCACTGTCGTTGTGCAGCACCAGCAGGCGGTCGGCGGCGTCCTCGACGTCGTACTCCACGCCTTGCCGGCGCGGGGCCACCACGACGGCTTCCTGCGTGGGGCGGGCGGCGTCCAGCAGGCGGACCTCGCTGGTCAGCACGCTGGCCGTGCGGATGGCGATGTACCGCTCGCTGCGCGAGGCGCCGATCGACACCCAGAACCGCTGGTCGGCCTCCTCGAACACGAGCACGTCGGCGTCGGCGGCGGTGCCGACGGCGTGCCGCCACACCCGGTACGGCCGCCACGCGTCATCCACGGTCACGTAGAACAGCGCGGTCGCGTCCAGCGACCACGCGCAGCCGTAGAAGGTGCCGGGCACCTCATCGGGCAGGATCTCGCCAGTCACCAGGTTCTTGATCCGCAGCGTGAAGCGCTCGTCGCCGGCGAAGTCGGTCGAGTAGGCCAGCAGCTTGTCATCGTGGCTGACCGAGTAGGCACCGAGGGAGAAGAACTTCTGGCCCTCGGCGACCTGGTTCCCGTCGAGCAGCACCTCCTCGCCGTCGAGCGGCTTGCCGTCCTCCGGCATCGGGGGAGTGACCTCGCCGGGGCGCACCTCGCGGCGGCAGTGCAGGGCGTACTGCTGGCCCTCCACGGTGCGCGAGTACCGCCAGTACCGCCCCTTCCGCACCGGAACGGACAGGTCCGTCTCCTGCGTTCTGGCCTTGATCTCGCCGAAGATGACCTTGCGGAGGCCGGCCAGGCCCGCGGTCAGCGACTCGGTGTAAGCGTTCTCGGCCTCGAGGTAGGCGATCGTGTCCGGGGCCTTGGAGTCGGTCAGCCACGCGTACTCGTCGGTGACGGTATCTCCATGATGGGAACGCTGGCTGGGGACACGCTTCGCCGAAGGCGGCACCGGGTTCATGATCCTTAAGTCTAGCCGCGCGTCCGGCAACGTCAGCGGGGTGCGCGGGCGAGGCCGCGGATCCGCCAGGGACTTGACGTTCATTACGGGGTCGGCGTGCCGCCGTGCTGCCACTGGGTCAGGAGCACCTTCTCCATGTTGTGGGGCCAGCCGCCGTTGAAGTGCATGAGCGCCAGCACGCCGGTGGCCAGCGTCAGCCAGCGGGTGAGGGAGTTGCGGGGCAGCAGCGCCAGCGTCACCCACGCGATGGCCGAATACCACGGCAGCGACCAGGAGGCGGCGATCACCCAGCCGACCGTCAGCGCGCAGGTGGCGGCGACCACCGTCGGCACGTCGGGTGACAGCCGGTTGTACAGGTACCAGGCGAGCGCGAGCATGAGCGGCGGCCAGGCGAAGCCGATGACCGTGGTCACCATGTCCTGGACGTGCATGCCCGACGAGTCATAAGGGCCGGAGGTGGTGGCGCCGAGGTGGAAGGACGTCCACTGGACCACCCGCCAGATGTTGGGGGAGATGACCATCCGGGACGCCTGGCCCAGCGGCTTGAGCGCGCCGAATCCCCAGCTGGCGTAGTACAGGGCGGCGGCCACCACGCCGGCCACCGACATCGTGCGGACCAGGCGCTTCCAGTCGCGGTCGTGGATGATCGGGATCGCGATGCCGAGGGCGACGTAGGCAGCGTTGACCTTGATGCCGCAGGCGATGCCGACCAGCAGCCCGACGAGCAGGTCGTGCCAGGCGGTCCGGCAGCGCCGGGAGACCACGATGGCGGCGATCGCGGTGAGGGCCAGGAACACGTCGAGGTGGCCGCCGGAGACGAGGACGACGATCAGCAGCGGATTCGCCACCCACATGAGCGAGGCGCGCACCGGGTTCTCGGCCGTGCGCATCAGCAGGTAGCCGGCGGCGAGGAAGCCGATTCCGGTCATGATCATCAGCGCCCAGATCGTCAGCCACGGGCGGGGGCCGCCGATGAGCGCGCCGAGCAGGTGGATCCAGGTCGAGATGGGGCCGTAGACCGACGGCGTGTCGCGCCACATCGGGTTCACGATCTCGGTGTACGGGTTGTTCACGACCATCCCGTACAGGTGGGTCGCCGGGGCGCCGCGCACGTTGCCGGGCATGTGGATGGGGGTGACGACGTACGGGTCCAGGCCGAGCGCGGCGATCCGCCCGTAGGCGGCGTAGCTTCCGATGTCGGCCGAGCCGACCGGGGTGATGTTCACGAGCACGGCGACGGCGCTGGCGGCCACCGCGAAGACCTTTTTCGGGCTCGGCGACCAGCCCTGGCTGTTGGCCCACAGCATCATCGCCAGGCCTAGGCCGCACAGCCCGATGGACACGTACATGATGACGTTGGCGGGGTCGTCGCCCAGGCGCGGGAAGCCGGCCCTGGCCGCCAGTTCGGTGAGCGGCAGCTTGACCGGCAAGGTGGCGGCGCTCGGGTTCGGCGCGGTGGCGCACAGCCCGACGAACGCCACCCCGAGCAGCCCCAGGACGCTGAGCGTGATCGCCGGAAGCGGTCGGGCGAGGGGGCTGTGCGCGAGGATCTTGATCACGCGGCCCATGAGCGCCTCGACGCGGCCGCCGGGGATGGGCGGCTCGGCCAGCTTGGGCGCGGGCGGTGGCGGCGCGGTTACCGTGGAGACAGGCCGCTTGCCCGCATTATCGCGGCTGGGCGGGTCTACCAGCACGGTCATGAGGCTCCTACTCCGGCGGCGTGCGCTGGGCATCCGTTGTCGCTGGACGGAATCGGCGGGTGCCGCGGTCCGCCAGGCCCGGGGCCGACCATAAATGATCTTATCCTGGAGCGGCCGCCCGACGCCGTCGCGCACGTGCGGGGCGCGTCGCCCGTCACGTCAACGCAGGCAACCACACGCCTCCTTCCGCCGGGGGAACGCGAGATCGTTTCGTCACCTGACCGTTGCCCGCGCGTGACTGGTTTACCCCACATGGGCATGATTCGCCCGACCTGGGGCGGAGGCGGGCGGAACCCGGTGCGCGCCGGCGGACCGCCAGGAAGGCGGCCAATGGTCTGGACCCCCCGGAACCCACTGCACAATGGAGCCATGTCGGCACAGACTCCCGGGCAGTGGTTCGCGAACGCGATGGCGGTGATTTCCGGGCGGCTGCCGTTCGGGTTGTCCGCGGTGGTCCCGCCCAACGTGGTGGGGTACCTGCTCATCAACGGCTGCACGTTCTGCCTGGACCTGCTGTTGCTGACAACGTTTCACGGGGGCTTGCGGGTGCCGCTGCCCATCGCGGTGACGTTGTCATACGCCATGGCCTCCCTGGTGAGCTACACGTGCAACCGGATCCTGAACTTCCGCTCGCACGGGAACGTCGGTACGCAACTACCCCTCTACGTGGTGATCCTCACCATCAACTACCTGGCGTTCATCCTCGGCCTGGTGGACGGGCTGGCCGCCCTGGGCGTTGAGTACCAGATTGCCCGGGTCCTGGCCGCCTGCTGCGAGGGCGTGTTCCTGTACTGCTGCATGCGGTGGCTGGTCTTCCGGGACGCGATGGGCAACCAGCCCGTCGGGGAACACCACGGCAGTGTCCAGGCCGGTGTCGCTCAGGCCAGTGTCGCTCAGGCCGGTGCCGCGCCGGGAGTGACCCGGCCCGGCACCGCGCAGGACGGGCCGGCTACGGCAGGCCAGCCGCCGACGCCGGCAGCACCTCATCCGGTCGCTGCAGAGCCGGAGCGATAGTCATCGCCGCCAGCGGCGTTCCGGCCGCGGGCAGGCCGGCGTTCAGGTCCCGGTGCACGGCCTGGGCGACCCGCTGGATGCTGTCCACGCCGTATTGCATCGAACCGTTGTTGTCGGTCAGCATCGCGATCATGTAGTTGCGGCCGTGGCCGTAGAACGCGCCGATGCTGTTGATCCGCCAGCCAAGCGTGGCCCTCGGCAGCCACCCGTTCTTGACGAACACCTGCAGCCCGCTAGGCGCGCCGGACGGCGTTCCCCAGCGCTCGGACGATACCACGTGGGCCATCAGGTTCAGCTCGTACCTCCGCGAGGCGTCGGTGAGCACGCTGTTGGGCACGATGAGCAGCCGCAGTTGCTGCAGTTCATCGCGCGCGGTGATCTGGGTGAGGCCCCAGGTGCCGCCGGGGCTGGGGATCGTCTCGGTCATCGTGGCCAGGGTGAGGTAGTGCTGGAATCGCGCGTGCCCGAGCTCGTTCCAGAAAAAGGTGGCGGCGTTGTTATCCGAGTTCTCGATCATGATCGTGGCCTCGGAGCGCTCGGTCGCCGACAACGAGGTGCGCGTCTCCTGGTGCCAGCGCAGCACCGCGGCCAGGATCGACGCCTTGACGACGCTGGCGGAGTCGAACCGGCGGCCCTCGCTGTAGCGGCACTCAATGCCCCGGTTGCGGTCCTCCACCCGAAGCCCGCTAATGCTCGTCCGGCCGCGCAGGGCCGCGTTGATGTCCCTGGTGAGCTTGGCCGCCACCGGTACCTGAGACGGCTTCGACGCGGTGCACGTGTTATTCGGCAGCGTCGCCGCGCCGCTGGTGGCGCGGGCCGCGCCGGTCCCGACCGCGGCGATGGTGCCCGCGGTGGCCAGCACGACGGCCACGCTCGTTGCTGTCAATACCGTGCGCATCCTGGTTTTCACAAGAAACATATGAAGCCACCTGTCGCTTAACCTCAAGGACCGAAACCTGGGAGTTTGCTGAACATCAGGAAGTATGGGGAACGTCCCTGTCGCGGATCACATTAGGGCAGGCGGTAGATTATTTGGGGGAATCGCCGGAATTCCATATCGACGATTGCCTACGATCGGGGCTTGGCCCGGGTTCCCCTCCGGCCGCGAAGCCACTGTCGCCTACCGCTCGGAGTCCCATGCGCCTGTCCGCACGTCGATCGCTCACCACCGGCCTGGCGCTACTGGCGGGGGGAGCCATGGCGGGGTGCTCGGGGGCGCAGGGGCTAGCGTTCGCGAACGGAACGACCAGGCCAGCGGCGTCCGCCACCACGGCAGCGCCCACCGTCGCGGCCCCGGCCGCGCTGGCCAGCCCGACGATGGTGAGCCCGGCACCGTCGCCCGCGCCGGCCGGCGACCTCGTGGTCACCGGGGCGCCGCGGGGGGTGCTCGCCAAGAGCGGGGTGCTCGTGGACGCGAGCAGCGGGCAGGTCCTGTGGGACCGGGGAATGAACGCCGCGCGGCCCATGGCCTCCATCACGAAGGTGATGACCGCCTATCTGGTCATTGGCGCCGGGAATAACGTCGACCGCAGGATCACCATCCCCCGGGGCGTGCTGGACTACGTCGCGAAGTACGGCGCCAGCAGTGACAGCCTCAAGCCCGGCGAGGTCCTCACCGTCCGGCAGCTGCTGTACGGGCTGCTGCTGGAGTCGGGCGCCGACGCGGCCTACACGCTGGCGGCCGCCTACGGGCCCGGCCTGAACGCGTTCATCGCGAAGATGAACGTCACCGCCCAGCAGCTGGGGATGACCCACACCCACTTCACCTCACCGGACGGGCTGCCCTATCCCACCGAGACGTCCACGTACTCCACCCCGGCGGACCTGGTGATCTTGGGGGAGACGGCGATGAAGTCATCGCTGTTCCGGGCGATCGTGGACCAGCGATTTGTCAACCTCGGGAAAGGCCAGGGCCACGCCGATCACTGGTGGGGGAATTCCAACGGGCTAATCGGAAGGTATCCTGGGGCAATCGGGATCAAGACCGGGTACACCGACGTGGCGTTGCACTGCCTGCTGTTTGAGGCGGTCCGCAATGGCCGTACGCTGATCGGTGTTGTCCTTGGCAGCCCCGCCACCGGCCCGCAGGCCGGTGCGCAGGACGCGGCTCGCGTCCTTGACTGGGGCTTCGCCCTGAAGAAAGCGTGACAAGTCAGGAGCGTTGATGGCCAGTCG
>JAICUO010000987.1 GCA_025935815.1 Streptosporangiaceae bacterium | reverse complement strand
TGAGTTATGCCGCGATACGCGGCATAACTCACGGCACTCGCGGCGGGCCGGGGCTATGGGGGCTGCCCGCCGGCGAGTGAATCGGATATGCCGCGCATTTTGGACGCCGCCATGACTCGGGACGCGTTGTAGTACTAGGCGCCGGTGAAGCGGGGCGCTCGCTTTTCCAGGAAGGCGGTCACGCCCTCCTTGGCGTCACTGGTGGTGAACATCTCCTGCTGGGTCCGCGCCTCCAGCTCCAGCTGAGGGCCGGCCTTGCCGAGCAGCCATTCGTTGAGCTCGCGCTTGATCCCGGCGTACGCCCGCGTCGGGCCGTCGGCCAGCCGCTGGACCAGCGCCTGGACCTGCCCGGGGAACTCCTCCTCGGGCCAGGCGTAGTTGGCCAGCCCCCACTCGACCGCCTGCCGCGCGGGGAGCGGCTCGGCGAGCATGGCCAGCTGCGCGGCCCTGGTGAGCCCGACCCGCTCGGCGACGAACATCGACGAGCCCCCGTCGGGGACCAGCCCGATCCGGGAGAAGGCGAGCGCGAAGTACGCTGACTCGGCGGCGGCCACCAGGTCGCAGGCCAGCGCCAGCGACAGGCCGATGCCGACCGCCGGCCCGTTCACTGCCGCCACGACCGGCTTGGCCATCCGCCGGATCCCCATGATGATCGGGTTGTAGACCTCGGTCAGCACGCGCTGGGAGTCAACGGTCCCGCTGGCCACCGCCTCGCCCCGCGCCTTGAGGTCGGCGCCGGAGGAGAACGCGGCGCCCGCCCCGGTGATGAGGACGGCCCGGACGGCCGGGTCGGCGCCCACGGTGCGCACCGCGTCGAGCAGGTCCTCGCCGAGCTGCGCGTTCCACGCGTTCATCCGCCCCGGCCGGTTGAGCTCGATGGCGGTGATCGCGCCGCTCGCGTACAGGTTGACGGTCTCGTAGCGGCGGGAAGGCTCCCCCCGGGAGGCGGCTGGCGTCACGATGGCCATGGTAACAGCGGGTGCATGACCGGCGCGGTGTACAACAGGAGGTATGGCCAGTAAGGAAACACACGGAAAGCCCAAGGCAAACGCCAAGCGACTGCCCAAGGACGTGTACGAGAAGGAGCTGTACCGCCTTCAGGCCGAGGTCGTGAAGATGCAGGAGTGGGCGCGCACCTCCGGCGCACGGATCGTGGTCGTCTTCGAGGGCCGCGACGCGGCCGGCAAGGGCGGCACGATCGCCCGCGTCACCGCCTACCTCAACCCCAGGACCGCGCGGATCGCGGCGCTGCCCAAGCCGACCGAGCGGGAGGCCAGCCAGTGGTACTTCCAGCGGTACATCGCGCACCTGCCCGCGGCGGGCGAGATCACGCTGTTCGACCGGTCCTGGTACAACCGCGCCGGAGTCGAGCACGTGATGGGCTTTTGCTCCAAGCAGGAGTACGCGCGGTTCATGCACCAGTGCCCGATCTTCGAGCGGATGCTCGTCGAGGACGGCATCTTGCTGCGCAAGTACTGGTTCTCGGTGAGCGATGAGGAACAGCAGCGCCGGTTCCGCGACCGGCTGGATGACCCGATGCGCCGGTGGAAGCTATCCCCCATGGACCTGGAGTCCATCACCAGGTGGGAGGACTACTCGCGGGCCAAGGACGAGATGTTCGTGCAGACCGACACCCCGGAGGCCCCGTGGTACGTGGTGGAATCCGACGACAAGCGGCGCGCCCGGGTCAACATGATCGCCCACCTGCTGTCGACGATCCCGTATCACGACGTCCCCGAGCCGA
>JAICUO010000901.1 GCA_025935815.1 Streptosporangiaceae bacterium | reverse complement strand
GCGCCGGGTCGGCGGCGGTGGCGGGGGGAATCATCCGGATGGCGCGGGCCGGGCGGGTTCCGCTGGCGGCCGCCGCCCGCGAGATGGATGCCGCGCTCGCGCTGGATGAGCAGGTGGCGACCGCGCTCTGGTACGCCCGCGCCCCCGGGGCGGGCGGCAACCCCCTGACCACGAGCCTGGTCGAGCGGGCGGCGGGCCTGGCCGCCCGTGCCGAACGGCACGCGCGGCGCGAGGACCCGCACTACGGCGAGTGGCTGGCGGTGGCCGTGACGGCGGCGGCTACCGCCACGGTGGTGGCGGCGCCATACCCGCCCGCGACCCCGGCCTCCTCGGCAGCGCAGTCACGCCAGGGACCCGGTGGCGGGCACGCGGCGGGCCTGGCGACCGGGGCGCCGAGGGCGGCGAGCCCGGCGCGGGGCACCGCACCCGGGCGGCGCCCGCCGGGCAGCCCGCCGACTGCCCTCAGCTCGCCGGCGGCCGGCCCGCGCCCGACGAGGGGAGGCAGCCCAACGCCGGCTGGCGGGGCTAGCGCGAGCGCCGCGCCCATGGGCAGTACCACCCACAACAATGCCACCGGCGGCAGTGCGCCGGCGGCGGGCGCCCACGGGCAAGCCGGGCGCACGGTCCCGGGCGGGACGAACGCAGGCGGGACGAACGCAGGCCGGGCCAAGCCCGGCGGCACCCATCCGAGCACCACTGGTCCCAGCGGCGCCAGCGCTGGTAATCAGCGGCCGGCCGGATCCAGCGGCCCCCCGGCGGGAGGGAGCGCCGCGACCACCCCGGGCGGGACCCAGCAGGCAGGACCACGCCCGGGCGGCGTGCCGGGCGGCGCCACGGCCGGGACCACGCCCGGCGACAGCCGGCGGGCCAGTGGCCTCGCCCAGTTCACGCTGCCCGCCGGAGGTATGGTCGCGCTGATCGTGGTGCCCGGCACGGACAGGAGCGTGACCGGGCCGCCCGGCAGTGAACAGGGCCCGGAAACCCCGGCCGGGAACGGGGGATCCGCGGCGGTCACCGCCGTCTCCCCCGGCAGCGCGGATGGCGCCGGCTTCGTCCCCCCGGATGGCAACGAGGTGCCGTTCGGGGACCAGGTGCTGCTCGGACGGTACTTTTGAGGCTCTTGTCGCCGTGGGCGCTGACGGCACTGGCGGCACTGGCGGCGCTGGGCCTGGCCCACCTGCGGCGTCCGCCGCGCCGGGAGGTGGCGAGCGTCCTGCTGTGGCGCCATCTGGAGGCCGCGGCCCTGCCCAGGAGCCGGCGGATCGCGCGGCCCGCGCTGCCGTTGCTGTTGCTGTTCCAGGCGGCCGCGGTGGCCTTCGGCGCCGCGGCGCTCGCCGAGCCGGTGGTCGCGCCATCGCACGCCGCCGGGGCCGCGGCCCCGCCCGTGGTCGCGCTGCGGGATGCGGGCCACGCGATCACCGCGGGCACCCTCGCGCGGGAGGCGGCCGACTGCGGCGCGCCCCCCGGATGCGGGCCGCTTCCCGGGAGCGGGCGGGCTGACGTCACCATAGCCGGGAACGGGCCAGCGATGGACGCGCTGGCGCGGGCGTTCCGGGCCATGCCCGGGGTGACCGCGCGGGTGCTGGATTCCACCCGGTACCGGGAAGCGACGGACCTGCGGCGGGCACGGCTGCTCGTACTCGACCACTGGCTGCCGCCCGGCGGGATCCCGGCCACCGCGCCGGCGGTCCTGCTGGTTGACCCGCCGGCGCTTCCGGATGGCGGGCGCGCAGGTGGGCCACTGGCCGATCCGGTGCTGAGCGGCCTGGATGACACCAGCCCGCTGCTGGCCGGGGTGGACCTCACCTCCTGGTCGGTCCCGGCGCCGGCGACCGAGCAGGTTACCGGCCCGGCGTGGCTGGCGCCAGTAGCGTGGACGCCGAGCGGGCCGCTGCTAGCGGCCGGAATCGCCGAGCCCGGCCAGCGGCGGATCGCGGTGCTGGCCGTCGACCCGGCGCGGACCAACCTGCCACAGCTGGCCGCGTTCCCGATCATGCTGCAGGACATCGTGCGCTGGGCGGCCAGGCACGGCCAGCCGGGCCAGCGGCAAGCGCCCGGCCAGCGGCGGCGACGGGGGCGCCCTGGTGGCGCGGGTGCGCGGCCGCGGCCCTGGCGGCGCTCGCGGCTGAGGCGGCCTACCTGGCCACGCTGGGCTGGCGCTCCGGCATCCGGCGGCCGCGCGGGAGGAAAGCGATCCTGGCCCGCCTGGCGGCTATCGCGCTGCTCGGAGTCGCGCTGGCCGGGCCAGTGCTGACCCGGCCGGGCGGCGGCGCGCCCCTGGTGCTCGCCGACCGGTCGGGAAGCGTCGCCGGACGAGCACTCGACGCCGAGAGCGCCTGGCTCAGGGACATCAGGCAGGCGGCACCCCGCACCCAGGTCGTCAGCTTCGGCGCTGTCGCCGACACCGACATCGGGGCCGCGATCCCGGCCGGCCTGGATGTCCCCGGGGCCGCGTCCGCCAGCCGGATCGTGCTGCTGAGCGACGGGCGCGCCACCT
>JAICUO010000011.1 GCA_025935815.1 Streptosporangiaceae bacterium | reverse complement strand
TCGCCCAGGTGCGTGTCGGCGAAGGTGAACAGCGACTGCGCCTGCGACAGCAGCGCCGCGGAGTACTTGGGATCGGCGGTCTTGAAGACGATCGACGAGGCGGCCAGCGCCGCGGACGCCTGGCCGACCAGGTCCGAGCCGGCGCACGAGGCAGTCACCGCCGACGATGGCCGGGCCACCGGGTTGGTCTCCGCGGGACCCCAGTACTGGTGGTCAGTGTTCGGGTTGGCGACCTGGCCGTAGAAGGTGTCGGGCCCGGTCGCGGCGGCCAGGATGTAATCATCGCCCCAGCGCAGGTTCTCCATCGCGGTCTGGGTCTGGCCGGAGGTGGCGTAGCCGGCTGGATAGTCCAGCAGGCTCCAGGCCAGCATGTTCATCGCCCACGCTTCGGGCAGCCCGAACTTCACCAGGTCCCCGGCATCGTGGTAGCCGCCGGTCAGGTTCACCCCGTTGTCCGACCCGTCCGACAAGTCCGAGTCGCCCCGCCAGCTCACCTCGTTGTCCGGCGGCAACTGGCCGGAGCGCTGGCCCTGGTAGAAGAACATCGAGTCCTGGAGCGCCTCGGCGTAGTTGAACGAGCCGGTCGGCGAGGGTGCCGCGTGGGCCGCTCGCGGCACGGCGAAGAAAGCCAGCAGGCCAAGGCCGAGCCCGAGGGCCGCCGCGGCCGCGACGGCCCGGGTCCGGCGGCTGGCCGGGTGCCTCAACGAAAGGTTCATGCGTGCCTCGCCCTGCGCAGGTGACGGTCTGGCCGTTTGTCGGCAGTGACGCTAACCTCGCGCCCTGCCACCGCCAACCACGCACGGCCGGCGAGGCCCTGGCCGAGGCCGTGACCAGCGCAGGCATGGACGTAACGAGGACCGGGCACCTGGAAGTTTCAGGGCCATCAGCCGCCGGGACACCTCGCTTGAGCTTGGCGAACGGCGCGACCCCGCCGTTCGGCCGACAGCGGCGATCACCTGCACCCCAACGACGCGGGCGGCCAGGCCCTGGCCGATGCGGTGAACCTGTCCATGCTGATCGGCGGCCGGTAGCCTGCCCGCCCCCGGCCCGGGTTACCCGGGCTTGCGGGCGTAGATGAACAAGTGCTCTTCGGCGCGCATGCCCGGGAAGTCGGGGTGGAACACCGCGCGGTCCTCGCGCAGGACCTCCAGCCCGGCTTCCCGGAGCAGGCGGGGGTAGGCCTCGGCCGGGTAACTGCTGCCGCGCGCCAGGTGCCCCATCCACTCGAACTCGGTGTCCTCGACGTCGAAGGGCGCGGTGGCGAAGGCGAGCAGGCCACCCGGCGCCAGCCAGGTCGCGATCCGGGTGAGCGTGGCGGAGATGTCGCCGCGGGACATCATCAGGAGCGAGAAGAGCGCCGCGATGCCGTCCCACCCGCCGGGCGTGTCAGGCAGGTCGCGGACATCGCCGAGCTCGAAGGAGGCGGCGGGCACCTGACGGCGAGCCAGGGTGACCATGACGGGCGAAACGTCATAGCCGGTAACGCGATGGCCCGCCGCGGCCAGCCGCTCGGCCGTGGGCCGTCCGGTGCCCGAGCCGATGTCCATGACCTTGGCACCCGCGGGCAGGCCGGCCAGCAGCCAGTCGATCACGGCGACAAGCCCGGGCTCCTGCCCGAAGACCTTCTCATAGGTCAGGCCGAGGGCATCAAACAGCCCGGCCGCGCCCACCGGAGGTTCCGTAGTCACGTCGATCTCCTCATCTGTCCCGAGGATGCGAATTTCATTCGGGACGGCGTCGCCAAGAAGACGGCATTGATTCTAATTGGAGTTGGCCAAGGCCGACCACCATCCAGGCACGTGTTGCTAAAGGTTGCCGGCGCATCCAGCGCGGTGAATACGCATTTGCCTCGGCGCGCAGCATGGTGAATGCGCATTTAGCCCACGCTAGAACGGGGTGAATACGCGTTTGCCTCGCTCCGGAGCGGAGTGAATACGCAAACGGCACGCTGTAGTAGCTGGCATCGGAATGATCATGGGCGGCGGGGAAGGGCCGGCGGCTACCTGCGGGGCCGGCCGCCGATGACCGGTACCGCCCGCAGAACGCGCACCTCGCCAGCTCATACGCGACGGCGACACTACCCCGATGCCGTCTATCTCGCGAGCGGATCCGGCCCATCCGCCTCGCCCACCGTGATCCAGCGGCAGGAAGCGGTCCTCACCACCCAGGCCGGCCCCGGCCATCCCGCCACCTCGGCGGCCGCGTTCGCGGCCGTGGAAGCGGACCTGACCGGGGGCGATCAGCGCGGACCAGGCCGCGTTCACCGCGGACCGGCCGCACGGCGAATACCGCTGAGCGCAGAACTCTAAACCAAGGAGTAAAGATGGGCAAGCCGATGTTGCCCTACTTGAACACGCCTTGCCTGCCGAACTATTAATGGTGTTTCCTGGGCGCAATCGCGCGCTTCGGGCACCGCGGATTTCCGTGCGGATTTCCGTGCGGATTCAAGGAATGAAGCCCGGGAACAGTGGGGTGGGTAGTGGCCTCGACCGTTATCGGTGACATTGCGCTGGTTCTCGTGGTTTCCTCGCTGCTCGGCGCCTTGGCCCGTCGCTGCGGTCAGCCGACCGTCATAGGGCAGATACTCACCGGAGTGCTGCTCGGCCCAAGCCTGCTGGGACGGCTGCCCGGCCACCTGACCGCTCACCTGTTCCCGCACTCCGTGCTGCCGTCGCTGACGTCGCTGGCGCAAGTGGCCGTCGTCATCTTCATGTTCACCGTGGGGTACGAGCTCAACTTCGGGGCGATGGGCAGGCACGGCCGGGCGGTGCCGGTCGTGGCGGCGGCCGCTCTTGCCGTGCCGATGGGCCTGGGGATCGCGTCCGTGCTCCTCTACCGCTCGGGCTTCGCCGCGCTCGGAGAGGCGGCCGACGGGCGCTCATTCGTGCTGTTCATGGGCGTGGCCACGTCAATCACGGCGATGCCGGTGCTGGCGGCGATCGTCCGCGAGCGCGGGCTCGCCGGGACCATCGCCGGCGAGATCGCGACCGCCGTCGCGGCCACCATGGACGTCCTCGCCTGGCTGGTGCTGGCGGCGGCGCTCATCGGCACCGGGGAGTCCAGCCGCTTTTCGTGGCCGGTGACGCTGCTGCTGACCGGCTGCTTCGTGGCCTTCATGCTGAGCGCGGTCCGCCCGGCGCTGACCTGGTGGACCAGCCAGGGCCAGTCACTGCTGGCCAATCCGGTGCCGGTCGCGTTCGCGCTCGCCATGGCCAGTGCGTGGGTCACCACGATGCTTGGCTTGCAGCCGGTGTTCGGCGGGTTCCTGGCCGGACTGGCAATGCGCCGCCGGAACGGCGCGCCCGACGCGGACGTGGTTCGGTCGCTGGATCAGGCCGGGAACTTGCTGTTGCCGCTGTTCTTCATCGTCACCGGCCTGTCGCTCAACATCGGTGACGTGCGCGGTGACGCGCTTATCGTGCTGGCCCTCATCATGGTCATCGCCAGTGCGGGCAAGCTCGGGCCGACTTACGCCGCGTCCCGGCTGTCCGGGCTGGAGCCGCGCCAGTCCGCGACGATCGCCGCGCTGCTCAACACGCGCGGGCTGACCGAACTGATCGCGCTCAACGTCGGGCTTCAGGCCGGCCTCATCCACCAGCGGCTGTTCACCGTGCTCGTGCTGATGGCGCTGCTGACCACGCTCATGACCGGACCGTTGCTCACGGTGATCCGGCCGGCGCGCGCGTCACTGCCCGCCGGGGCCGCCGTGCCAATGAACAACCTGTAAGCCCGGGCGCCCGGGGGAACGGCCGTGATCTGCTACGGCGCCGACCTCACGCTGTTGCGGCTGAACCCGATGTGACAGGGGAATGCGCCCAGGTCGCCATCAGCTGCCAGCGCCTGCCGCACATGCTCGGGGCTGATAATCAATTCGATGCGGTCGCAACGGTCAGCCCGCTCGCCGTCGGCCCGCAGGAGCACGCGGAAGGATATCCTGCCGTCCGGCTCCGGGGTAATTGTCATCGCACCCTCGATGATGCCCGGGACCTCAGGCAGCGCCGTCATGATTCCCTCCAATGCCGCTCCCGGTCGCCCGCCATGACCTTGAATTCCATCTTCGTGCCCGGAACAAGCTCGTCCGGATCAGCGTCGAATACCGATGTGATTGCGACCGCCTCCGCTTCAAGCCGTGCTCGCGCCTTTGCCTCACATACTGTGATCCGCTGGCATGGCGTTCAACCGGCGTGCTGCGGCAGTTGAACATGCGAGGCGTTTATCGCTATCGTCGATAGGATCATCTTCGCGATAGCCGGCTATTGGCAAGAGGCGGTCACGGCATGCCCAATGTATCCACCAATGGTATCCGCTTGGCGTACGAGCGTACCGGGCACGGCGAGCGCGTGCTGATGATTATGGGCCAGGCGGCCGGCGGAAATGTCTGGTCGATGTATCAGGTTCCTGCCCTGGAAAGTGCCGGGTATGAGGTCATCACATTCGACAACAGGGGAGTGCTGCCGTCGGAGGTACCGCCGGGAGATTATTCGCTAGCCGACCTCGTGACGGACACTATGGGGCTGATCGAGGCGCTGGATGCGGGGCCATGTCGGCTGGTTGGAACCTCAATGGGTGCGCTGATCGCGGCCCAGGTAGCCATCCGCAGGCCGGACCTGGTCAGCTGCTGCGTCCTGATGGCTATGCGCGCCCGGTCGGACGCGATTCGCCGGGCGGTGTCGGCTGGGGAAAAAGCGCTGGCCAGAGGGGGTGCCAAGCTGCCCCCAGCCTACGACGCCTCGATATCGGTCCTTCAGATGTTCTCTCCGGTCACCCTGAACGACGATGCGGCGATCTCGGCGTGGCTCGACATCTATGAGATGTCCGCGGCCCGCCGGGCGGCTGCTAGCGGTCAGCAGGCGATCGACCTCACCTCCGACCGCCGCGACGAGCTACGGGCCGTCCCAGTCCCATGCCGGGTGATCGCCTTCTCCGACGACCTCATGTGCCCCCCGCATCTATGCGCCGAAGTGGCCGAGGCCATCCCGGACTGCGACTATGTCGAGATTGGCGCCTGCGGGCATCTCGGTTACCTGGAGCGTCCGGACGAGGTCAACGCGGCGATCATTGAATTTCTAAGTAAAAAATAGTTATGTTTTGCGCTGCAGCACTGTTCAGCTGATGATGCACCGCAGTTAAACGGTGGCCTGTCGCCTACCTATAACTTGACAAGGCAGTCGGCCGGGCGTGAGTCTCCACGTCACCCGGCAGTGAGTCTTGTGCATTATGGCGAATCAGTGACTATCTGTATGATTACGCTGAAGCCGTGAACCGTAGGCACGAACGAAGGGGAATGCGCGGTGGCGACGAATCCTTTTGAAGATCCCGATGCCAAGTACCTCGTCCTGATCAACGACGAAGGACAGCATTCGCTGTGGCCCGTCTTCGCGGATGTGCCCGACGGCTGGAGAGTCATCTTCGGCGAAGACGGCCGTCAGGAATGCCTCGACTTCATCGAGAAGAACTGGACGGACATGCGGCCGAATAGCCTAATCAGGCAAATGGAGGCGGATGCCGCGGCGAGGCAGGGCAGCGCCTCGGGCAACGGCCACGGGCCGCGCGCATCGAAGAAAGAGACTGCCAGCAAGCAATAGCCACCCGGCACCACATCAGCGAATGGAGGGGCCTTCGATGGCTGCGCAGGACATCGAGTATGCCGAGCTATACGCGAGCGATATGCCGTCCGCTGTCAACTATTTCGTATCGTCCTTCGGGTTTACCCCGATGGCGGAATACGCGGGGGACGGCAGCCGCTCGACTTTGCTGCGGCACGGGACTGTGCAGCTGGTGGTGACGGCGGGCCGGGGAACCGAGGAGTTCATAGAGGCACACGGAGACGGGATCGCGGACATCGCCCTGGGATGCGACGATCCCGCGCGGACCTGCGAACAGGCCGTGGCGGCCGGCGCCTCGCTGATCGATTCGGCACCCGGCAAGCTGGTCGTGTCGGGATTCGGCGACACCCGCCACACGCTGGTCGCTCGCTCGGCCGGCCCCAGCCTTCCCGGCGATCGGGCATGGAAGCCCGTATCCGGAATGTCCGCCCGGCCCGGACGGATCTGGCTGCTCGATCACGTCGCCATCCTGGTTGAGGGAGGGATGCTGACGGACTACGCGGACTTCTGCACCCAGGCCTTCGGACTGGCCCGCTATTCGGGTGAGTACATCGAGATCGGCGAGCAGGCGATGGACTCGATCGTCGTCCGCAGCCCATCCGGGGGCATCACCTTCACCATTCTTGAGCAAGACCAGGCCAAGAAGCCCGGACAGGTGGAGGGGTTTATCTCGCGGTACGGCGGACCCGGCGTCCAGCATCTCGCCTTCCTTGTCGATGACATTGTTACCGCAGTTCGGGATTTCAATGACCGGGGAATAGAATTCCTGTCCAGCCCAGCCGCTTACTACGAGGTGCTCGGGCATCGCCTGCCGGGCATCAAAGAGGAGATAGCGGACCTGCGCGCTACGAATGTCCTCGCGGATCGCGACGAGTGGGGATACCTTCTTCAGTTGTTTACGCGCTCGCCATACAAGCGGAACACCCTGTTCTACGAGCTCGTGCAGCGCCGCGGTGCCCGGGGGTTCGGGTATGCGAACATCAAGGCCCTCTATGAGGCCGTGGAGCGCGGCGGATCGGATGCGGTCCGATGAGCGAATTGGTCGCCACGTCCGCGACCGCTTCACTGCGGAAGGAAGATCTGCACGCCAGCCTGTCCGACCCCATCTTGGACACGATGAACTTCCTCAACGAGATCACCTTCCGCTATCCTAAGGCGATCTCGTTCGCTCCGGGCCGCCCCTACGATGGCTTCTTCGAGACCGAGCAGATCTTCACCCACCTACGTCGCTACCTCGACCACCTGGCCGAGCAGGGCGCCTCGCCTGAGCAGGCCCGCGCTGCGATATTCCAGTACGGCCCTACCGCGGGGACGATCCGTGACCTGATCGCCGGATCGCTTCGCGAGGACGAGAACATCGACGTCCCCGCCGAGTCAATCGTGGTCACCGTGGGCTGCCAGGAAGCCATGCTGCTCGCGCTGCGCGCGCTTATCGCCGGCCCGGAGGACGTGTTCCTGGTCTCCAGTCCCTGCTATGTGGGCATCACCGGCGCGGCCAGCCTGCTGGACATATCGGTGGTCGCCGTCGAAGAGCGAGAGGACGGATTCCGCTGCGCCGATCTTGACCGGGCGATTAATGCCGAGCGGGCGCGTGGCCGTCGGCCCCGCGCCTTTTACGTCGTGCCCGACCACTCCAATCCAGCCGGGACCACGATGCCGGCCCAAACTCGCCGCGAGCTGCTGGACCTGGCCGCGCGCCATGACATCCTGATCGTGGAGGACAGCCCGTACCGGATGGTCAGTCCCGGGCCGCATCTCCCGACGCTCAAATCGCTCGATCGCCAGCAGCGAGTGATCCACCTGGGCTCTTTCTCCAAGACCGCCTTCCCCGGCGCGAGGGTCGGATTCGCGGTGGCGGATCAGGTCGTGACCGACCCGGCGGGGCATACCGGCCTGCTCGCAGACGAACTTGCCAAGGTCAAGAGCATGGTAACCGTGAATACGCCACCGCTGAGCCAGGCCGTCATCGCGGGCATGCTGCTCGCCTGCGAAGGTCGGATCTCCGAGCTGAACGCACCGCAGGCCGCTTACTACGCGCATGCGATGCGGTCCACCCTCCGGCAACTCGAGCTCTGCTTCCCGGCCGGGAACCGAAACGCGCTGGGAGTCCGCTGGAATGAGCCAGACGGCGGATTCTTCCTCACCATGCGTGTCCCGTTCCGGGCCGATAATGCCGCGCTGGCGCGCTCGGCAGAGGACTTCGGGGTCATCTGGACGCCGATGTCATATTTCTATCCTCACGGTGGCGGGACCCGCAGCCTGCGGCTTTCCGTCAGCTATCTATCCGAGGAAGAAATTACGAACGGGATCACCCGGCTAGCGAGCTTCATAGCCGCTGAGATAAACCGGGCTAAGTGAGTGGCTCGTACCACGAGATGGCGGGGGAAGGTCCCGGCCACCATTGATGAAAGGTGAACTGCAATGCTAGCAGCAACGCGGTCGGTGCGCAGTCAGCGTCGCCGGTGGGGGTGGACGTACCGATGACGCTGAGCGCGATACTCGCCGGAACAGAAATAGAAAACGCTGCCGGCGCAGCTGCCGGGAACGCCGCTACAGAGAACGCCGCGGGAGCAGCTGCCCGGCCCCGGATACCGATGTCGGCAGTAGCCGGCGTCGGTACGGCCGTGTCCGGGGAGTCCTACTCCCAGAAGGACCTGCTTGAGATCTTTCGCATCACAGATCCCAGGGTCCGTTCCGTGTTCCTCAACAGCGCCATCGAACGTCGTTACCTCACGCTGCCCCCGGCGGGCGACGACGGGGTGCGCAGCGAGGAGACGCAGGGGGAACTGCTCGCCAAGCACAAGGCCGTGGCCCTTGACATGGGAGCGCGCGCCGTCGACGCGGCCCTGAAGAACGCCGGGGCCGGGATCGGCGACGTCAGTCACCTGTGCTGCGTCACCACGACCGGCTTCCTCACCCCGGGCCTGAGCGCCCTGCTGATCCGCGAGATGGGAATCGCGCCGCAGTGCAGCCGGGTCGACGTCGTGGGCATGGGCTGCAACGCCGGCCTGAACGCGCTCGGCGTGACGGCCGCCTGGTCGGCGGCTCATCCTGGCCAGCTCGCTATCCTGCTATGCGCGGAGGCGTGTTCCGCCGCGTACGTATTCGACTCAACCATGCGGACCGCGGTCGTGAACAGCCTCTTCGGCGACGGCGCGGCCGCGATCGTGCTCGCCGCCGATGACGCTGGCGACCGTCCGCCTCCAGCCTCCCGGGGGCCGCGAATCCTGTCCTTCGCCAGCCACATCATCACCGACGCGGCCGGGGCCATGCGGTACGACTGGGACGACTCGCAGGGCAAGTTCAGCTTCTACCTCGATCCGGACATCCCCTATGTGGTCGGCGCCCACGCGGAACTGGTCGTTGGCCGCCTGCTGGCCGGGGCGGGCCTGCGGCGCAGCGATATCAGCCACTGGCTCCTGCACTCCGGTGGCAAGAAGGTGATCGACGCGGTCCGGGTCAATCTCGGGCTCACCCGGTACGACGTCCGCCATACCACCGGCGTGCTGTCCGATTACGGCAACCTGTCAAGCGGCTCGTTCTTGTTCTCCTACGAGCGGCTGCTGCGGGAGCGCGTGACCAGGCCGGGCGATTACGGCGTCCTGATGACCATGGGACCCGGTTCGACGATCGAGACGGCGCTGATCCAATGGTTACCGGATACCGGGCGGGCCCGGAGGGTCGCCAGCTGACGCTCCGGGTCGACGGCAGCCGTGCGCTGACCGCGCAATCGGTGGCCGAGGTGGAGGCGCTGTGCAGCCAGGCCGAGGAAGGCGACGCGAACAGCGTCGTTGTCCTCCAGGTGTCGGGCGTGCCCGGGCCGGGCTGGTCCAGCGACCTGACGGTGGCCCTGGTGAGCAAGTGGGAACGCGGACTGCGGCGACTAGAGCGCCTTCGCGCCGTCACCATCGCGGTCGCGGACAACGATTGCGGAGGGGCCGCCCTGGACGCTTTGCTGGCGGCCGACTACCGCATCATGCCCGCGGGAGCGCGGCTGGTCCTGCCGGTCGTGGCCGGGGCCACTTGGCCGGGCATGGCGCTGTACCGGCTCGCGCGGGCGGCGGCCGGGGCCGCGCTGACTCGCCGGGCAGTCCTGCTCGGCGCACCCATCGGGGCCGCGCAGGCGCAGGCGACGGGAGTCATTGACGACGTGGCAGGCAATGCGGCGCTCGCGCTCGAGAGGGCGATGGAGGTGGCTGAGGCCGCTAGCGCGGTTCCGGGCACCGAGTTCGCGATCAGGCGGCAGCTCATGCTCGAGGCGATGACCACGAGCTTCGAAGACGCACTGGGCCCTCATCTCGCGGCCTGCGACCGCGCGCTGCGGACGGTTTCCACCGGGGCGGCGTAGATGGCGCTGCGTCAGCCACAAGACGATGCCGAGGCCGTGCGCGGCGAGCTTGCCCGCGCACGGCACGCCCTGTCCGAAGCGTCGCAGCGTACAGAGGAGTCGATCGCGTCGCTGCCGGAGCCGGGGCAGCGATCGGCGGGGCAGCGCGCGACCGCCAGGGTAGCTCACGACGCCGCGCGCTCGGCCCGCAGCGTGTTCATCGACACCCATGCCGAAGCGGTCTATGACGAGCTCACCGACGGCAGGGGCCGCTACCTGCGGTTGCCGGAGCTCGTGGCGGCCGCGGCGGCAGCGTTTCCGGGGCTGGTGCCGACGCCGGAGCAGATGGCGGCCGAGCGAGCGCGACCGCAGGCAGGGAAGGAAGGCCGTGAGATCGACCAGGGCATCTTCCTGCGCGGGGCGCTGCGCTCACCACTGGCCGGCCCGCACCTGCTCGACGCCATGCTGCGGCCGACGCCCAGGGCGCTTCGGCTGCTTCCGGAATTCAGCCGGACCGGGGCGGCCGACCTGGGGTCGGTGCGCATCAAGCGCGAAAATGGCGCGGCCAGGCTGACGATGTGCCGCGACGATTGCCTGAACGCGGAGGACAACCGGCAGGTCGAGGACATGGAGACAGCCGTTGACCTTGCTTTGCTCGACCCGGACGTGCGTGTGGGCCTGCTGCGCGGCGGAGAGATGAGCCATCCCCGCTATCGCGGCCAGCGAGTGTTCAGCGCCGGAATCAACCTCAAGGAGCTGCACGCCGGCGGTATCTCGCTGGTGGATTTCCTGCTGCGTCGCGAATTGGGCTATATCCACAAGCTCGTGCGCGGGATCCTGGTCGAAGACGGGCCGCACTGGCAGTTTCCCACGGCCGCGAAACCCTGGGTCGCCGCCGTGGACGGCTTCGCCATCGGCGGCGGGATGCAGTTGCTGCTCGTATTCGACCACGTGCTCGCCGCTTCTGACGCCTATTTCAGCCTCCCGGCCGCCCAGGAGGGCATCGTGCCGGGCGCCGCCAACTTCAGGCTGACCAGATGCGCCGGGCCACGGCTGTCCCGCCAGGTAATCCTGGAGGGCCGCCGGATCCGGGCGAGCGATCCCGCCGCCACCGTCTTGGTGGATGAGGTGATCGCCCCCGCCGAGCTGGCGGAGGCGATCGAGAGGTCACTCGATCGCCTCCAGAGCCCGGCTGTCGTGGCTAACCGCCGCATGTTGAACGTCGCGGAGGAGCCGCTGGATGAGTTCCGCCGGTACATGGCCGAGTTCGCGGTCCAGCAGGCGCTGCGGCTTTACAGCCAGGACGTGGTCGCGAAGGTCGGCCGCTTCGCCGCCTCAGGCGGGACGTGACCAGCCCAGGCCGTCGGACGATGCGATCAGGCCGCCATCGAAGAGCGGGGTCTCGGGCTCGGCGTCCTCGCCGAGCATCACCCGGCTCTGCTCCTTGGCGCCCTCCTGCATCGCGCTCTTGACGATCGAAGACTTGATGATCGGCACCATGCTCTGCTCGTTGTTGGCGACGAGTTCGTCCACCGCGCTGGCGAACTCGCCGGATCGCCTCTTGTAATGATCCACCGGGGCGCCGTCGGCCGGCAGTACCGACTCGCCGGACGATACGCCGCCAACGAGCTCCACGAAGGACTCCAGATCGGAGCTCGTGGTCTTCGTGACCTTCTTGGCGGACCAGAAGTACGAGTCCTCGTTGACATTCAGGTCATAGAAGGCCACCAGGAATTCGTAGTACACGCCGAACTCCCGGCGGTACCTTTGCTCGAACTCACGAAACGCGATGTCCTCGTCGACCGTCCCCGCGAGGACGCTGTTTATGGAGCGCGCGGCGAGCAGGGCGCCGTAGGTGGCCAGGTGGACACCGGAGGAGAAGATGGGGTCCACGAAGCACGCGGCGTCGCCGACGAGTGCCATGCCGGGCCGCCAGAACGTGGTATTCGCGTACGAGTAATCCTTGCGGACCCGGAATTCCCCGTACTCGCCTTCGGTGACCCGCTTGGCGTCGCGCAGGTATTCGCTGATTAGCGGGCATTCGGCGATGAGGGCCCTGAGAGCCTTTTCGGGATCACCTTGGATCTTGGCGGCCTGGTCGTGCCGGACGACGGCGCCGACGCTGGTGAGCGTGGGGGTCAGCGGTATGTACCAGAACCAGCCACTGTCGAAGGCGCAGGACAAGATGTTGCCGGAGTTGGGCTCGGGCAGGCGCTTGCCCCCCTCCCAGTAGCTGATGAGCGCGAGGCTGCGGAAGAACTCCGAGTACTGCCGGGTCGCGCCGGCCCGCTGGTAGATGCGGCTCCGGTTGCCCGAGGCGTCTACTACGTACTTCGCGCGGATCGCGCCCTCGCTGCCCGCGGCGTCGGTGTAGTGCACGCCGCGGATCCGGTCTTCGTCGTCGATCACGTCGGTGACGGTGTGCTGCTCGCGGACGTCCACGCCCATGTGGCGCGCGTGGTTGAGCAGGATCTGGTCGAACTTGCTCCGCTCAACCTGGTAGGCGTAGGAGGTCTCCCCGGCCATCTTCGGCGATACCGAGAACGCGAACGTCCACGGCTCGGGATTGGCGCCCCATCGCTGAGTACCGCCGCGCTTCTTGGTGAACCCGGCCTTGGCCAGCTCGTCGGCGACGCCGGTGAGGCGGCAGACGCCGTGGACCGTGGCGGGCAGCAGCGACTCGCCGATCTGCCAGCGGGGGAACTTCTCCTTTTCCAGCAGGACGACGCTGTGGCCTCGCATCGCGATCAGCGTCGCCAGCGTCGATCCGCCCGGCCCGCCGCCTACCACGACGACGTCGGTCTCTTCGTCCATGCGCTTAGCGCTCATTCGCGGTCACCAGTTCCACTCGTGCTGGTTGAGGAGGTGCTCTGCCTTGACCCCATGGTCGGCGCACCAAGTCATGAATTCGGCGGACTGCCTGAGCTGGTAGGAATCCTCGTTGTAGGTGGTGGCCATGACGTGGCCCAGCCAGCTCTCCTCGCCCATGGCGTAGACGTAAGCTTCGGCCGCGCCCAGTTCAGTCATGATCCCGGCGGCCTGTTCCGCGTTCGACCCTGACAGGGTGCGAGAGTCGCTCATCTTCTTGGTGACTGGCTTGGTGAACAGACCCTGGTACAGCCAGGTCAGCGGCGCGCCGGCGCACTCCATGCCCAGGAAGGCCATGTCCACCTTCCCGACGTGTCCGCGCATGTACCGGTACAGGCCTGAGTCGATGCCGGAGGAGTCGGCCCCGACGAATATCGTGCGGCCCCCGAGTTTGACGATGTAGGTTGACTTGGCCCTGATGTCCAGGTCGCAGTGCTCGCCGAGGAACGGCGTCGCGATCACCTTGCCGCCGGGGAACTCGACCTCGGAGAAGTCGTCCACCTCCACCACGGGCAGGCCCACATGCGACAGGTACAGCCCTAGTGACGGATCGGCCATGTTGCCGCGCGACGATCGCGGCACCACGACCGTGCCGACCCTGCCGCGCAGCGCCAGCAAGGTCTCCAGGATGACGTGGTCTTGATGCCCGTGGGTGATCAGGGCCAGGTCGATGTGGTCGGGCAGGTCCCGGTACGTGTACCGGTCAGTGGCCGAAGCATCGGCGCTGACCCACGGGTCGGTGATGATCGCCGCCTCCGGCGTCTGCATGAGGAGGCAGGCATGGTTGAAGTAGCGGATCCGGGCGCCGTCTTCGATGTGCCGGCCGGGGGAAAGGTCCGGTGCCGTCGCCAGCAGGCGGCTGAGCGCGACCGCCTGCTCGTCGTCTAGCTCGAGCATCTCGCGCAGGCGGCTCAGCGTCGTACCGTGCACCCGCGACCTGAATAGCTCCTCCAGCCCCGGATGCCGGAACGGTATCCGCAGGTGGACGACGTCCGGGGAGCTTAGCCGGGGCGTGCTCAAGATGAACGGGCGCTCGATCCCGGTTTCCAGCGACAGCTGAACCGACTGGCGGTCCTCGGTATAGATGTTGCTCTCGTACGCCAGCGGTTCGATGAACCGCAGGGACGGCTGGTTGCTGGTGTCGTAGGCGAGCTCCACCAGTCCCGACAACGCCGACGGGAGCTTCGGGTACAGCGGGGTGAGGTCGAACCCGGTCGCGCTGCTTCGCACGAGTTCCTCGGCCTCGGCCACGGCCGCGGCGAACTCGAGCATGTCGGCCCGGTCCCGCTTGATGGAGGCCAGGAGCTCACGGAGCTCCCCGCTCCTGGATTCCTCGATATTGACGAAGAACCCGCCTCTCAGCGCCGGGTTCCTGCTGGCGTTGATGTGCACCTGGGGAGACTGCAGATAGGACTCCAGGAGCGGCACCTGCACGAGTGCCAGGTTCATCGCCGCTTGGACAGGCGATACTGTATGCATCCAGGCATAGAATCCGTCTACCAGTGGCTCGATAATAGCGTCGGGCCTGAGAAACTTTGGCTCGTCATCCATATCGACTCCTAAGTTCTTGATAATTCTTTGGCCATTCGTCATGGTTACACTACTCCGGAGCATGAAGTCACTGCACTATGGCACGTTAAGAAGATCGCTATCAAGGCGCGATGACGCGGCGTTCAACCGAGGGATCGCGCCGGTTGAACGTCGGCTTGGTGCTGGCCACGATATCGTCAGCTGTCTAGTATTAACGGTTGCGAGGCCCTGTCGGCCCGCGCGCAAACTCTCTTGAAAATGGAACGAGGAGGTTGGGCCCCATGATGATGGGGGTCAAGGTCCCACTGCGCCTCGATGATTCCATCACCCGCCAGAAGGTCCGCCGCGGCACGGTCCGAAGGATCCTCCCGTACGCCAAGAACTATCGCGGGCTGCTGGGATTGCTTTTGCTTGTCACCGCTCTTGACGCCGGCATCACAGTGGCAAACCCGCTGGTGCTCGCGATGGTCGTCGATCGCGGCATAGTGCCGCGCCGGCTCGGGGTCCTCATCGCGCTGTCCCTGCTCATCGCCGGGCTAGCCCTGGTGGACGCAGCCGCGAACTACCTCCAGGCCTGGTCGGCGGCCCGCATAGGGCAAGGCCTCGTACTCAACCTGCGCGCGCAGGTGTTCTCGCACGTGCAGCAGCAGCCGCTGGCGTTCTTCACCCGCTCGCAGACCGGCTCCCTGGTCAGCCGGCTGAACGGCGATGTTATCGGGGCCCAGCAGGCGGTTACCTCGCTGCTTTCCCAGACGTTGTCGGTGATATTGACCCTCAGCCTCGTGCTGGCGGCCATGTTCGCCTTGTCCTGGCAGATCACCCTCGCCGCCTTGGTGGTGATCCCGTTCTTTGTCGTGCCCACCAAAATGGTCGGCCGGAGGGTTCAACGGCTCGCGCGGGAGCTCATGGGCCTCGACGCCGAGCTCGGGACCATGATGAATGAGCGCTTCAACGTGGCGGGCGCCATGCTCGCGAAGATTTACGGGCGCCCGGAGGAAGAAACAGACCTGTTCACCGCGAAGGCCGGGCGCGTCCGTGATATCGCAGTGATGGCTAACGTATACGGCCGGATACTGCCGGTGATTGTCGGTCTGCTTGCCGCGTTGGTGACTGCGCTGATATACGGCCTGGGCGGCAGCTTCGTCATCGACGGGTCGCTCGGTATCGGCAGCCTGGTGGCCTTGGCGCTCTTGATCACGAGGCTTTACGGCCCGATTAACGCGCTAACCAATGTACAGGTCAACTTCCTGACGGCGCTCGTCAGCTTTGACCGGGTGTTCGAGGTGCTGGACCTCAAGCCGCTTATCGCCGACGCGTCAGGCGCGATGCCCCTGCCCGTCTCCGGGAACGGCAACGGATTGGCGCCGCCGGTGGAGTTCGAAAGGGTCTGCTTCCGGTACCCGGCCGCGAGTGAGATATCGCTGGCCTCACTGGAGTCAATCGCGCTGCCCATGCGAGAGAGCACCGACAATGAGTGGGTCTTGCGGGACGTGAGCTTCGTCGCTCCCGCCGGGAAGCTCACCGCGCTGGTGGGCCCGTCGGGTGCCGGGAAGACCACGATCACCCACCTCGTGCCCCGGTTGTACGACCCTGGTGCGGGGGCGGTCAGGATCGGCGGCCAGGACATCCGCGACGTCACCTTGCAGTCGCTGCGCTCAACTGTTGGCGTGGTGCCGCAAGATGCCCACCTGTTCCATGACACGATCCGGGCCAACCTGCTCTACGCGCGACCGGGCGCCACCGAGGCGGAGCTCAGGGAGGCCTGCGAGGCGGCGATGATCTGGGACTTGCTCTGCTCGCTGCCCGACGGCCTCGACACCGTGGCGGGAGACCGCGGTTACCGGTTCTCCGGCGGGGAGAAGCAACGCCTTGCCCTGGCCCGGCTGCTGCTCAAGGCTCCTCCGGTGGTGGTACTCGACGAGGCGACCGCGCACCTCGACTCCGAATCGGAAGTGACGATACAGCAAGCGCTGAAGACCGCGCTGTCCGGCCGCACCTCGCTGGTGATCGCGCACCGGCTGTCGACGATCCGGGAGGCGGACCAGATCCTGGTGATCGACGCGGGCGTGGTCACCGAACGCGGAACCCATGATGAACTGCTGGCCGCGGACGGGCTTTACGCCGAGCTTTACCGGACGCAGTTCGCCGGGGGCCCGGCCCGCTCGGCGGGCGAGAATGACATGAAGCCCGCTCGGGTCGCGCCAGGGACGCGATCGCCCGGCCATTGACACCAGGCCCGCCTGGCCGAGTATTTTCTGCGGGTGCGAGTTCTTGCGGCATCGTCGGTGTGGGGAACGGGGCATTTCCAGCCGCTGGTGCCATTCCTGGACCAGGTGCGGCGCAGCGGGGGCCAGACGCTGGCGGTAGGCCCCCCCTCCCTAGAGGATGCGGCCAGGAGGGCGGGACATCCCTACCTGGCCGGCGGTGAGCCGCCGCAGCGGACGGATGCGGCACCCGGCGACCGGAAGCGGCTTGGCCACCTGGCGGCGCTGGCGCTGCTGGAGGTGATGGAACGGGCGGTGCGGGACTGGCGGCCTGACGTGATCATGCGTGAGCCGTATGAGTATGCGTCAGCCGCGGTAGCCGCGCGCCTGGGCGTCCCTGTCGCGCAGGTCGCGATCGGCCTGGCCGGGGACATATGGGAGTCGATCGACAGGGCCGCGCCCGCGCTGGACGCCTTCCGCGCCGGGCTGGCCGGTGAGCTGCGCGGGTCGCCTTTCCTGACGCGGATGCCGGCCTCCCTGGATGCCTCGCCCTTCCCGGTCACCCGGCGGTACCGGGTGCCTGCCGCCGCGCCACGCGGCGCGCTGCCGGCCTGGTGGGCCGGCCGCGCGCCCTTGGTGTATGTGAGCTTCGGCACCGTGGTGAGCGGTAAGGCGGCGGCCGGTGAGGTCTACCGTGCGCTGATCGACGCCGTCCGCGGGCTCGATGCACGGGTGCTGCTGACCGTCGGCCGGGGCTTCGACACATCCCAGCTGAGTGACGTTCCAGCCAACGTGCACGTGGAAGCCTGGGTCGATCAGGCCGACGTCCTGGACGAAGCCGTGCTGGTGGTCTGCCACAGCGGGTCGGGCACCGTCTACGGCGCCCTGGCGGCCGGCGTGCCCCTCGTCGTCATGCCGATGTTCGGCGACCACTTCGCCAACGCCAAGGCCGTGGCCACGGCCGGCGTGGGCCTACAGGTTCTGACCGGACAGGACGCCCAGGGACGCCCGCGCCTTGTCAGCGGGGACGATACACCGCGAATTCGCCAGGCCATCGAGGCAGTGCTCGCCGACGGTTCCTACCGACAGGCCGCTCAGGCGGTTTCCGCTGAGATGGCCGCGGCACCAACGATCGGGACGCTGCTGGGGCAACTGTCCGGGCGCCGCTGACATCCGGTCGCGGCGGCCGTCGCCCGTGACCCGGGGCAGGCGGGTGACACCGCACGTCGTCACATCGGCCGGACGGTTACTCGCGGCCGAAGCGCGAAGAACCTTTGTTGCCACAAGGCATAAAGTTCGCGCCTGATCTCGCTAGTGAGGCCGCCAGCGGCTTCTGCGAGCGATTCTACTGTCCGCAGCCCGTCGACGGCTTCGAGCACCGCGTAGGTAGCGGGCGATATTTCGGCGCGTGAACCCTTCGGGTGGTCCAGGTATATCTCGAAGGTGACCTCCGGGGCGCCCGCCAGCGTTAGCCGGCTGCGTTTCACTAGCCGGGTGACCGGACGGAACTCAAGGACCATGTTGTCGAACGCAAACAGGCGGTCCGGGCGCCGGCGGACCAGGAAGTCCTCGATGACTAGGAAGTCGAGCTCGGTGGTCAAGAAGCAGGTCAGCGCGTCTTGCGCGCTCTGGATAATCGGTTCGGCATTGTTGTTGAAGGATGTATTCAATAGAACCGGCGTCCCGGTAAGCTCGCCAAATTTCTGCACAAGCCTATGGAATCGTTCATTTGAAATCGGATCTATGATTTGTACCCGGGCGGTGCCGTCGACGTGGGTGACCGCGCCGAGTTCAGCCTTCCGGCCTTCGTGCACGTTGACGACGAATGACATGAAGTCGTAATTTGCTGCGGTTTCCGGTAGGTCGAAGTAATCGGCCGCCGCCGCCGCCGTGACCACCGGCGCAAACGGCCGGTAGCCTTCCCGCTTCTTGACCATCGAGTTGATTCGCTGCTTGTTCTCGCTCGGCCGGGCGTCGGCCAAGATGCTGCGGTTCCCGAGTGCCCGAGGCCCGTACTCAGATGGGCCGTATGCCCAGCCCAGCACCGCGTCCTCGGCCAGCAGGCGGGCGGCGCATTCCACGATGTCCGCCGGCCGCTCGTACCCGATAAGCTCCCCCCAGGCAGCAAGCTCCTTTTCGATCTCGGCCGTCGTGCCGAGTCCAGGGCCCACCGAGGCGCTGCGCATCCGTGGCTGCCGGGATGGTGGCGCTCCCAGGCGAGAGGCCGCGGCGAGTGCCGCACCCTCCGCCGATCCCCCGTCATGCGACGCGGGGTGAATGAAAACTTCACGGAATTTTCCAGACTGGAGAATCCGTCCATTGAGAGTGCTATTATGAGCGACTCCGCCGACGAAGCACAAGTTTGGCAGCCCGGTATGCTTCGCCCAATAGCCAATCACGTGCATGGCTATTGTCTCCAGTGTCCGCTGGACCCCGGCGGCGAAATCCATGTGCTGCTGGGTAAATTCCGCCCCTTTCCGGCGAGGCGGGAATAGCGTCGAGGGGAAGGCTGTGGTGACCGGGCGAAGCCGGTAGTCACCGCGATCCTCGAGGAGGTACAAAGAGTCAAAGCGATCCCGGTATTTACCTGTATTCCCGTACGGCGCGAGACCCATGATCTTATATTCATCACCGAGTCCGTACCCGAGCAAGCGGATGGCTTGAGCGTAAAAGTGCCCGAGCGACTTCCCGATACCGTAAGTGGCCAGGCTCTCCAGCCGTCCTCCTGCGCCACGGTATATTGTGGTCGAATGGCGCTCGCCGCGGCCGTCCATTACCACGACCAGCGCCTCTTTCATGCCTGACCGCACGAAACAGGACAAGGCGTGCGTGACGTGGTGCTCGGCGTACAGCAGGCGATCGCCCGGCATATCGAGGTCGAATTCGTTCCTCAGGTGGTCCGTTATGAGCTCGCGCGAGTAGCGCAACGGCAGTTCATTATTCCTGATATAGTGCTCATTTAGCAGCTCGTCTATGGGTCCCTCCTGGAAGTAGTGACCTACCGCGTAAATCTCGGAGGGCTTTACATCTGCGATATCCAGGCAGGCTCGAATGGCGTTAACGGGGAATTTAGACGTCTTCTTGATCCGGTTAAATCTCTCTTCCTCTATGGCAGCCAGTAGTGCGCCATCCTTGATCAGGCAAGCTGCCGCATCATGAAAGAGTCCCTCGGTCACATTCGGCGTCAAGTCGACGTCTTCGCGCGAGAAGCTTCCGCTTAGGCCGAGTACGAGCATGCCGATGCCTCTCTTCCGGGCATGAAGATCACCGATGCCCTTCTTACGGACATGAAGATACTGTGAGGAATGCAAGCCTAGTCCGCTGCTCCGCGCAACTCCCGGCCGTGGCGCCCGGCCGGCATCGGCTCGCTGTGGCACCGCTAGGCGCGGGTTCGCTGATGTTCAACTAAGCCGTTGTCAGCAGTCAAACATCGGCGTTCCCGGGAGCCGGGAACCGGAGTGGCGCGCGGGCGGTATGGGCGTGCTGGTCGGCCCGGGAGCTTCCATCCTGGTCACTGGCTGACTTCACTTCCGGCGTGGCATGCTGCGAACGACGAAATAGGGTCAGGAATTCCCGGCAGTCCCCTGCGGCAATCGGGATATCCGGGTTGACGGGAGCCAAATGCTGTCAAGCGCCCCGCGAGCGGCGGTTCTTTGCGGTCTCGGATCGTGGACGCCTCCGGGCATCGTTACCAATGAGGATCTCGCGGCGGTGCTGGATACTTCGGACGAGTGGATACGGCGCAAGACGGGCGTGGTGCGCCGTCATATAGCCGCCCCCGGAGTGGCCACCTCCGAGCTCGCCGTCGAGGCCGGGCAGCGCGCACTCAAGTCGGCCGGCGTTGACACGGTGGACGGCCTGATCCTCGCGACAACCACTCCTGACCGGCCGTGCCCGGCGACCGCACCCGAGGTGGCCGCCCGACTTGGCCTGGGACCGATTGCGGCATTCGACGTCGCCGCAGTTTGCTCAGGGTTCATATACGCTCTCGCCAATGGTGTCGGGCTGATCGCAGCCGGCATCGCCGATCGCGTTCTGGTGATAGGTGCAGAGGTCTTCTCCGCCATCTTGAATCCTTGCGATCGCACGACGAGAGTGATATTCGGTGATGGCTCAGGCGCGGTGGTCCTTCGAGCTGGAAGTGCCCATGACATGGGTGCGATAGGGCCGTTTACGCTCGGTAGCGACGGTTGCGGATCTGACCTGATTACTGTTCGGGCCGGAGGGTCACGAATGCCGTATGGCGTTGACGGAAGCGACAAGTCAGATCAATACTTCACCATGCAAGGGCAGTCGGTTTACCGGCAGGCCGTGGCGAAGATGGCTGAGTCCACCGCACGCGTACTCGAACTCGCGGAATGGCCGGTTTCGATGGTTGACTGGCTGGTCTGCCATCAGGCAAACCAGCGTATCGTGATCTCAGTCGCCGCGCGCCTCGGGATTCCGGCGGCCCGGTGCCTGATCAACATAGCCGAGGTGGGAAATACCGCGGCGGCGTCTATTCCGCTCGCGCTGGCCCATGGCGTGGAATGCGAGGCGCTCCGCCCGGGCGACCACGTGGTGCTCACCGCGTTCGGCGGTGGGCTTACCTGGGGTTCCACCCTGCTGCGCTGGCCTGAAATTACCTGCGAGAGCTGAACGCGGTGTGCTAGGGAAAATCTTCAATACCTGAGAACATTGCGAAGGAAATACCGAGGAGGCAAGGAATCATGGCGATGACCGAGCATGAGATCTTCGATGGCTTCGCGGCTACCGTGGAAGAGTTCGCCGAGAAGCCCGCAAGTGATGTAACTCCCGAGGCGGACCTGGTCGAGGATCTGGATATCGACTCGCTGACCATGGTCGAGATCATAGTTTCCGCGCAGGACAAGTTCGGCATTGAGATCCCCGACGCGGATCTCAAGGACCTCAGGACCGTCCAGGACGTTGTGGACTATGTCCAGCGCGCACAACGCTCCAGCGTCGGGGCCTGAACGTCAGGGGTACTCATCAGAGAGAGCCGACGACTTTGAATGCTTATCCTGAGCGCGTCGTGGTGACTGGGCTCGGCGCCATAACTCCGCTGGGCGACGACGTGGCCTCGACGTGGGCGGCGCTGCTGGCGGGTCAGTCGGGGGTTCGCAAGCTGACCGAAAGCTGGGCGGATGAGCTGCCCGTGCGCATCGCGGCTCCAGCCACCGCCGATCTCGCGTCGATGATTTCTTCGCGGCAGCTACGCCGGATGGACCGTTGTGAACAGCTGGCGCTGATAGCCGCAAGGCAAGCATGGCAGGATGCCGGCGCTCCCCAGGTGCGGGCGGATCGCCTGGCTGTCTCGGTTGGCAGTGGCGTCGGGGGCCTGGGGACGACGCTCGAGGCCTACGACACGCTCAAGGAGCAGGGATGGCAACGGCTATCGCCATTTACGGTGCCGATGTTCATGCCCAACGGCCCGGCGGCCTGGATAGGCATTGAACTTGGCGCCCGCGCCGGCGTCCACGCGGCCGTCAGTGCCTGCGCGTCCAGCGCCGAAGCGATCGGGTACGGCATGCACATGATCCGCTCCGGCCGGGCGGATGTGGTGGTGGCCGGCGGGGCCGAGGCGACCATTCTTCCATTTGCCATCGCCTCATTCGCGGTCATGCGCGCCCTCTCCGTCCGCAATGATGATCCAGAGCGCGCCTCTCGGCCATTCGACAAGGCCAGGGATGGCTTCGTGCTCGGCGAGGGCGCAGGCATGATCGTGCTTGAGTCCGCCGGCCACGCGGCAAGACGAGGAGCCGTCGTGCACGCGGTCGCGGCGGGCGTCGGGTACTCGGCGGATGCCTACCACGTAGCCCAGACTGCTCCGGATGGAGCCGGGTCAGCGCAGGCGATTCAGCGAGCTCTCGCCGACGCTGGCGCCCAGCCCGAGCAGGTTGTCCACATCAATGCGCATGCGACTTCCACCCCGGCCGGTGACGTCGCCGAGGCGATGGCCATACAGCGCGCGATCGGCGCGCCCGCCAGCCGGATAACCGTGTCCGCGACCAAGTCGATGACCGGCCATCTGCTCGGCGGCGCCGGGGCAGTCGAGTCGATCGCGACGATCTGCGCGCTCCGTCAGTCCGTGGCCCCGCCGACGATCAACCTAGAGGATCCGGACGATGAGATCATCTCGGCCGGCATTCACGTCTCGGCCAAGCCATGCGAATTCCGCACCGCGTCGAACCCGGCCGTTGCGCTCAACAATTCATTTGGCTTTGGCGGGCACAACGTGACGCTGGCATTCATGACGCCTTAGGGGCGGCGGGCTGGATATCTGGCATTGGTGGCGTTCAAGTGGTGCTGGGGCACAGTTAAACGCGTCATGCACTCGAAATGCCCCTATCAGCGGCCAGGCGTGTCTCCTTAGCGGCCGGCTGCCAGTCAGCGTTTGCGCTCCATGGATTGGCGTGCAACTATTCTCTTAGCCCTCGATGGCGTCATCCGCATGTAATGATTCGTGTTGCCGGAGGTACGGGATGCATTATATGGAATCAGCGAAAGCTGTCCCTGTAGGTCCGCTTCCGGAGCATTTTGAGCTGGCAAAGCCGGAAGCCGGCATGCGATGGGCCACCGCGTATAATGGCACGGGGTTCTGGCTTATATCTGACTATGAACTGGCGAGAAGGGTCCTTGCCGACCAGCGCTTCAGCCGTAGCGAGGCGGCCGGTCCAAAAGCTCCCAAGATCAGCACCTATAACGCAGCGCCAGATGCGATCATCAGCCTGGAAGGCGCAGCGCACTCACGCATACGTCAGCTAGTGGCCCCGGCGTTCACCGAGCGCAGAATCGCGGAGTTGGAGCCATTCGTCGTTCCGCTGGTAGCGCGTATCCTCGACGAGCTGGGGGCCCAGGACCCGCCTGCCGATTTCGTGTCTCATGTCTCCGCCCCCCTTCCTTTCGAGGCCATGTGCCACCTCCTCGGGGTGCCGTCGGCCGATCGGGAGGTCTTCGGCTCATGGGTAAATGTGCTATTCCGCCTCGAAGGCGATACCGCTGACAGCCGGCAGCATAGCATCAGCCTGGCCCGGTACATGATGCGCCTGGTCGCCGACAAAAGGCGCGAGCCGACCGATGACCTGATCAGCTGGCTGATCACGTCATCCGGGCGGAAAGGCGACAAGGTTACGAATCGCGAGCTAGTGACCCTGTGCCTTTCGTTGCTCATGGCCGGATATGACTCAACGGTCGACCAGATCACATTGTGCGTGTTCATGCTTCTGCTCAACCGTCCCCTGATGAACGCGCTGGTCCAAAACCCAGGGCTCGCCGAGCGTGTAACGGAAGAGTTGCTGCGCCTTAACCCGGCTCCATATATGACCTTTCCCCGCATGGCCGTAGAGCGGGTTCCTCTCGGGGGGGTCGTCATCGAGCCAGGGCAGCTAGTCGTGGTTTTCATCATGGGTTCTAACCGCGATGAATCCGTGTTCAGCTCGGCGGATGAGGCAGCGCCAGAGCTTGCCATGCCCGCGCACCTGACGTTCGGCCACGGCCTGCACCGTTGCCTCGGCGCTCCGCTGGCCCGGCTCCAGCTAACGACACTTCTCCGGGCATTGGTGATTCGTTTTCCGCATCTTGAGGTAGCCGAAGACATGAGCTCACTGAATTGGAAAACTGGAATGGCGACGCGGGGCCTCAGCCAGCTGCTTGTCTCGTGGTAGCGTGCGGTAGTGTCGGGACAACGCCCTTAAGTCGAGCGTTCGGAGTGGGAAATGCATGCTTCTGAAGATGGATGCTGGGACCTGACGGCCGGGCAACTTGAGATCTGGCAGGCTCAGCAGCTTTCCCCGGATAGCTCGCTATACAACGTCGCCGAGTACCTGGAGATCAGCGGCCGCATCGACATAGGGTTGTTCGAGGCGGCTTTGCGGATTACTATCCGCGAGGCAGAGGCCATGCGCATCCGCCTTCGCGGCAACGCCGGGCTACCGCAACAATATGTTTCCGAGTCGGCGGACTGGGAGCTTCGCGTCGTTGACGTCAGCGCTGCCGAAGATCCGCACGCCGCGGCTAAGCAGTGGATGCAGAACGACATGCGCAGCCCCGTGGACTTCCATGGCGGCTGCCTCTTCTCGGAAGCATTGTTCAAAGCCGGGCCTGACCGGTTCTTTTGGTACCATCGCGCACATCATATTGCCATCGACGGCTTCAGCGGCTCAATCATCGCGGCTCGCCAGGCCGAGATTTACACATCGCTCCTGGCTGGCCGCTCGCCAGGCGGCGACGTGCTGGAACCTCTTCCCGCATTGCTGGCCACCGACCTGAGGTACAGAAGCTCCCCTGATTTCACCAGCGACCGCGATTTCTGGCTCGACACCCTGGCGAACGTGCCGCAAGCGAGCGGCGTGGGCGGTGGGCGGCACCGGGGAGCGCCGCAGATCCCAATGCGGGATATGGCGGACTTCAGTCCGCAAGATGCCGCGCGCTTTGCTGCTGCGGCTCGTCGCGCGCGGACGAGCATGAGCGGTCTGCTGGTCACGGCGGCGGCAATTTACCTGCACCGGTGCTCAGGCGATGAAGATATCGTCCTCGGCCTTTCCGTCCTCGGCCGATCGGGACGGCAACAGCGCAGGATTCCTGGCATGATGGCGAACGTCTTGCCCATCCGCCTGGCGGTGTGCCATGAGACACCTCTTGACGAGCTGGCGCGGCAGGTGTCTAAGACCGTGGGTGACGCCCTGAAGCATCAGCGCTACCGGTTCGAGGACATGCGGCGAGACCTGAAGCTGGCGAGCGGCTCGCTATTCAAATTGGTTATAAATGTCATGGCGTTCGACTACGCCATGAAGTTCGGGGATTGTTCGGTAATTCCGCATGACCTTACCAGCACGCCGGTCGGTGACATTCGAATCGCTGCGTATGTCCGGTCCTCATCGAATGGTGGCATGCAGGTTGCCTTCGACGCCAATCCTGACCTTTACGAGGCGGCGTCGGGACGGGACATGGGCCGCCGTTTCAAGGCGGTGCTTGACTGGGTGGCGCAGGCGGCGCCTGGCGATTGCGTGGGCGAGGCGGGGATCATGTCCGCCGCGGAGCGACGGCAGCTCATCGACGAGCGAAACGATACTTCGGTGCCGGTGCCGGAGGGCGGGGTCCATCAGCTAGTGGAGGTCCAGTCGGCAGCGTGCCCCGATGCGGTGGCGGTGGTGTCCGAGGGGCGGTGGCTGAGTTACGCCGCGCTATCGGGGCAGGCTAACCGGCTGGCCCATTACCTGCTGGAAGTCGGGGCCGGCCCGGAAGCGGTCGTGGGCCTGGCCCTGCCACGCGGCATTCAGATGGTGATCGCGATACTAGCGACCTGGAAGACGGGAGCCGCATACCTGCCGCTGGATCCGGGGTACCCGCCGGGACGGCTGGCGTTCATGATGACCGACAGCCAGGCGAGGCTGGTCGTGGGCACGCAGGCCGTGCTCGACGAGCTGCCGGCCGTTCGGCTGCAGACGATCGCGCTGGATGACCCGATAGTGATGGCGGAGCTGGGTGAGCGCCCGGTTACCCCACCGCCGGGGACGGTGGCGGTCGGCCAGCTGGCCTACGTGATCTACACCTCCGGGTCCACCGGCACCCCGAAGGCGGTGGCCGCCACCCACGGGGGACTGGTGAACTACGTGACGCAGGTGCCGGCCCGGGTGGGGCTGGGCGAGCCAGGCCGACGATATGCGCTGCTGCAGGCTCAGAGTACTGACCTCGGAAACACGGTGGTATTCGGGTGCCTGGCCTCAGGCGGGCAACTGCACGTGCTCGCCGGGGATGCAGCCACTGACCCAGTGCTGGTGACGAGATACCTGGCGCAGTGCGCGATTGACTACCTGAAGGCGGTGCCTAGCCATCTGGCCGCGCTGGCCGGCGTTGCGGGCATGGCGGGGGTGCTGCCGGGCCGGTCGCTGGTACTCGGCGGGGAAGCCGCCTCCCCGCAATGGGTGCGGGAATTGCTGGCCGCGGCCGGGACCCGGAAGGTCTTCAATCACTACGGGCCCACGGAAACCACGATCGGGGTGGTGACCGGGCGGTTGACCGGCCCGCCTGCGCGCACGATCCCAATCGGATCGCCGGTGGCCAACAGCCAGGTATTCGTGCTGAACCGGCGGCTGGAGCCAGTGCCAAGTGGCATCGCGGGCGAGCTTTACATAGCCGGAACGCAGCTGGCGCGGGGATACCTGCGTCGCCGGGCGCTGACCGCGGAGCGGTTCGTGGCATGCCCGTTCGGCAATGGCAAGCGGATGTACCGGACGGGTGACCTCGCCCGGTGGACCGCCGCCGGGGAACTCGAATTCGCCGGGCGGGCCGATGATCAGGTCAAGATCCGCGGCTTCCGGGTTGAGCCCAGGGAGATCGAGGCCGTCCTGGCCGCCCACCCGCGGGTCGGGCGGGTTGCCGTGGCTGTTCGCGAGGACGCCGTGGGCGACGGGCAGCTGGCCGCTTACGTCATCCCGGCGGGTGCGAGCGATGACGCCGTTTCCAGTGACGGCGAGCTGGCCGCTGCGATCCGCGATTTCGCGGCCCGGCGCCTGCCCGAGTACATGATCCCGGCGGCCGTCGTGCTGCTCGACGCACTGCCGCTGACATCCAACGGCAAGCTAGACCGGGCAGCGTTGCCGGCCCCTGATTTCGGGGCGGCCTCATCAGGGCGGGACCCGCTGTCGGTGCTGGAGGAGATGCTGTGCGGGATGTTCGCGGACGTCCTCGGGCTAGAGCGGGTAAGGGCCGAAGATAGCTTCTTCGCGCTGGGCGGGCACTCGCTGCTGGCGGTGCGGCTGGTCAGCCGGGTCCGGACGATGCTGGCGGTGGAGCTTGAGATCGGCATGGTGTTTCAGTCACCGACGCCGGCCTCCCTTGCCGCACGACTCGAGCAGGCCAGGCCGGCCCGGTCAGCGCTCGGGCCTCGTCCGCGGCCCGAGCGGGTGCCGTTGTCGTTCGCCCAGCAGCGGCTGTGGTTCATCGCGCAGCTAGAAGGGCCGTCGGCGACGTACAACGACGCGGTGGCGGTGCGGCTGGAGGGGGAACTGGATGCCGTGGCGCTGGGGACGGCGCTGGGTGATGTGCTCGGGCGGCATGAGGTGCTCCGCACCGTCTTCCCCGTGTCCGACTCGCAGCCGTTCCAGCGCGTCCTGGAGATAGCGGAGGCGGGCGGGGAACTGCCGGTGACCGGCGTGGCCGAGTCGGATGTTGCCGAGGTGATCGCGGACCTCGCGGCCGGGCCGTTCGACCTGGCCACCGAGATCCCGGTCCGGGCGCGGCTGCTGGCCGTGGCGCCGGGGGTGCACGTGCTGGTGGTAGTGCTGCACCACATCGCCACTGACGGCTGGTCGGCGGGGATCGTCGCCCGGGACCTGTCGGCGGCCTACGGCGCGCGGCGGGCGGGCCGGGCGCCGGGGTGGGACCCGCTGCCGGTGCAGTACGCCGACTATGCCATCTGGCAGCGCGAGCTGCTCGCCGATGAGGACGATCCCGCCAGCGCGCTGGCGGTGCAGGTGGCGTGGTGGCGGGACGCGCTGGCCGGATCCCCGCCTGAACTTACGCTGCCAGCGGACTCGACACGGCCGGCGGTGGCGAGCTACCGCGGGCACTCCGTGCCGGTGGAAGTACCCGCTCAGGTGCACGCCGGGCTGGCCGGGCTGGCCCGGGAGCAGGGCGTGACGCTGTTCATGGTGGTCCAGGCGGCGCTGGCGGTGCTGTTGTCCAAGCTGGGCGCGGGCAGCGACATCCCGGTCGGGACGGCGGTGGCCGGGCGCACTGATGAGGCGCTGGATGACCTGGTCGGGTTCTTCGTGAACACGCTGGTGCTGCGCACCGACCTGTCGGGGGACCCGGGGTTCACCGAGGTGCTGGAGCGGGTGCGGCGGTTCTGGCTGGGGGCGCTGGAGCACCAGGACGTGCCATTCGAGCGGCTGGTAGAGGTCCTGGCGCAGCAGCGGTCGCTGGCCCGGCACCCGCTGTTCCAGGTCATGCTCACGGTGCAGAACAACCCGCCGGCCGCTGTCGAACTGCCGGGCCTGCGAGCCGTGCGGGTGCCCGCCGGGACCCGAGCTGCCCGGTTCGACCTGGATATCAGCCTGGCCGAAGTGCCCGCCGCCGGGCGACAGCCGGGCGGGCTGCGCGGGACGGCAACGGTCGCGGCGGACCTGTTCGATGAGGCCACCGCGTGGTTGATCGCGGGCCGGCTTGGCCGCGTGCTCGCGGCGGTGGCCGCTGACCCTGAGGTGCCGCTGCGGCGGGTAGCCGTGCTGGACGCGGCGGAGCGGGCGCAGCTGATCACCGGGTGGAACGACACCGTGGCGCAGGTGCCGGCCGGGACGCTGCCGGAGCTGCTCGAGGCACAGGCGGCGCGGACCCCGGATGCGGTCGCGATCGCCTGCGGGGATGCCCGGGTGAGTTACCGGGAGCTGGATGGCCGGGCTGCCCGCCTGGCGCGGGTGCTGGCTTCGGATGGCATCGGGCCGGAGTCCGTGGTGGCGGTGATGATGGACCGCTCGGCGGAGCTGATGGTGGCGCTGCTGGGAGTGCTGAAAGCGGGGGCGGCATACCTGCCGGTGGACCCGGGTTACCCGGCCCAGCGGGTGGAGTTCATGCTGGCGGACGCGCGGCCCGGGTGCGTGCTGACGGCCGGCGGGCTGGCGGCGGGGCTGCGGGAGTCGGCCGGGGTGCCGGTGCTGGCGGTGGACGAGCCGGGCTTGGCCGCGCAGCTGGCCGGCCCAGCCGCGGCCGATGCGGGGAGCGCGGGTGGCGCCGCGCGGCCGGCGCCGCTGCGGCCGGCGCACCCGGCATACGTTATCTACACCTCGGGATCGACCGGGATCCCGAAGGGCGTCGCGGTGCCCCATGCCGGCATCGTCAACCGGCTGGCCTGGATGCAGGCAGAGTACGGCCTGGGCGCCGATGACCGGGTAATGCAGAAGACCCCAGTCAGCTTTGACGTGTCGGTGTGGGAGCTGTTCTGGCCGTTGCTTGAGGGCGCGCTGCTGGTCTTGGCCGATCCGGGCGGGCACCAGGACCCGGGCTACCTGTCCAGGCTGATCGGCCGGGCGGGGATCACCACCATGCACTTCGTGCCGTCGATGCTGGAAGCGTTCGCCAGCGAGGCCGTTCCGGAAGAGTGCGGCAGCCTGCGCCGGGTGATCTGCAGTGGCGAGGCCCTGCCGGGCTGGCTGGTCGAGCGGTTTGCCCAGCGGTTCGCCGCGGGCCTGCACAACCTGTACGGCCCGACGGAGACATCGGTCGACTCGACCGCCTGGGCCTGCGATGGCAGCCCGGGCACCCCGCCGATCGGCGCGCCGATCGCGAATACCCAGGTGTTCGTGCTCGATGAGTGGCTATGCCCGGTGCCGGCCGGGGTGGCCGGGGACCTGTACATCGCCGGAGCGGGGCTGGCCCGAGGCTACCTGGGCCGCCAGAAGCTGACCGCCGAGCGGTTCGTGGCCTGCCCGTTCGGGACGGGCGGGGAGCGGATGTACCGCACCGGGGACGTCGTGAGGTGGACCTCTGGCGGGGTGCTGACCTTCAGCGGGCGGGCTGATGACCAGGTCAAGATCCGGGGGTTCCGGGTCGAGCCGGGTGAGGTCGAGGCAGTGCTGGCCGGCCATCCGGGGGTGGCCCAGGCCGCCGTCATCGTCCGGGAGGACGCCCCCGGCGATATGCGGCTAGCCGGGTACGTGGTGCCCGCCGGGAGCCCCAGTGACGGCGGCCCCGCAGACGAGACGGAGTACCTGGTGGCGGTGGTGCGGCGGCATGCGGCGGCCCGGCTGCCGGAGTACATGGTGCCGTCGGCGGTGGTGGTGCGGGCGGCGCTGCCGCTGACGCCCTGCGGGAAGCTGGACCGGGCTGCCCTGCCCGCGCCGGACTATGCGGCGGCCTCGGCCGGCCGGTACCCGGCCACCGTGGCCGAGGAGATCCTG
>JAICUO010000274.1 GCA_025935815.1 Streptosporangiaceae bacterium | reverse complement strand
TTGGCCGGGGCGGGAGCCGACAGCGTCGTCCTCCAGCCCCGGCAGCCTTCTACCGTGGCGGGTGATCCCGTCGGTTACGTGCGCTGGGCCGCCGAGCAGGTGCGCCCGCTGGTGTGAACGTAACCATGTAATCAGTCAGTTAACTAACTTAAATAAGCTTGCGCGGCGCGTCTACACTTATCAGTGAGATGACTAACTCAGATCTGACGAGGCGCACCCGGACGCGCGCCGCCGCCACCCCGGGGGAGCACGCGGCCGCCGCCCCCGGCAAGGGACTGGGCAGGGGACCGGGCAAGCGCGAGCGCCTGGTCGCCGCCGCCGCCCAGATGCTGCACCAGCAGGGCGTCGAGGCGACGACGCTCGCCGATATCGCCAAGGCAGCCGGCATCCCGCTGGGGAACGTGTACTACTACTTCAAGGCGAAGAGCGACATCATCACCGCGGTCATCGAGGCGCACGCGGGCTCCGTCGCCTCGATGCTGGGCGGCATCGAGGCGGGGCAGGCGGACCCGGCGGCCCGGCTGAAGGCGCTGTTCGCCGCGCTGGCGGGGGAGAACGAGATGGTGGCCCGGTATGGCTGCCCGCACGGGACCTTGTGCCAGGAGCTGGCCAAGCACGCCGACGGCGCAGGCGGCCCGGATGCCTCCCCGCTGGTCCGGATCCCCATCGACTGGGCGGAGCGGCAGTTCGCGGCGATGGGCCGCGCCGATGCCCGGGACCTGGCAATCCAGGTGATCGCCGCGTACCAGGGCGCGGCGCTGCTCACCAGCGCGCTGCGCGACCCGGCGGTGCTGGAGCGCGAGTCCCGTCGCATGGCCGCCTGGATCGACTCCCTCCGGTAGGGGAAGCCGGGGGCGGGCGCGAGCCAGCCGAGGCGAAACAAGTTGGCAACAATTCGCCCGTGACGGTACCAGATCCCGTTAACCTCGAAGCATGTCGTCGCCCGTGACAGAATTCGAACTGACCGTCGCCGGATATGCCCGGTTGTTCGGTGGCCAGCTTGATGATGAGGTCCGTTCCGTCTTGCGGGACGGCGTCGGGGACCCTCCCGAGGGCGACTGGGCCGCCGTGTTCGCGTACGCGCGCTATCGCGACGGCACCGTTGAGAAGGTCACGATCTTCACCTCCGAGGCTGGCTACGCCCAGCGACTGGCGGGGGCGGCGGGCGGGCGGATCCCGCTGCCAATGGCCACGCTCCAGCAGCGCTTCCCGAAGGTCCACCCCGGCTGGGTCATCGACAACGGCGAGCTCCCGCCCGGGGCCGGGGACGGCGAGCACCCGCGCGGCCCCGCCAAGCCGGTCCCGGCCCGGACCGGGCCCAGGCGGTCCCGGCCGGTCGGCCGCCGCCGGAGGGCGGGCTTACCATGCGTTATTGCCGGCGCCGGGCGGCATTGCGGGCCTAGCACGGCGCCGGCGGCTCACCGCAGGGCATGGCCTTGCAGGCATTCGGGGTACCGGCGACCGCCCGTTGCAGCAGTTCATACAAGGTCGCCCGCTCGGCCGGGGACAGCCCCTTGAGCACCTCATCCTCCACGGCGGCCAACTGCCCGCCCGTGGCGGCCAGCTCCGCCTGGCCGCCCGGCGACAGCGACACAATGTGCCGCCGCCGGTCGGCGCGATCACGCTGCCGGGTGATCAGCCGGCGCTCCTCAAGCTCGTTGAGCAGCCCGACGACGTTGCTGGGGTCCAGGGTCAGCGCTTCGCCCAGCGCCTGCTGGCTCAGCGGCCCGTGCTCATGCAGCAGGTTCAGCGCGACGAGCTGCCGGGGCCGAAGGCACCCGGCCTCGACGAAGTGCCCCGCCTCGTAGGCGCGCCGCGCCACCCGGGCCAGGTGCTCGATCAGCGGCAGGGCCTGTTGCCCCCGCCAACCAGGCACGACCTCGGTATCCGCCATGAATAAAGGTTACCCGGCACGTCAATAGTTTGTGCATCACCAACTATTTGTGATAGACCTAGCTTCATGACAAAGCTACTGATCATCGTGGGCAGCACCCGGCCTGGCCGGGCCGCCGACGCCGTGGTGCCGTGGGTCGTCAGGTCCGCGCGGGAGCACGGGGCGTTCGACGTCGAAGTGGCTGACCTGCGGGACTGGCCGCTGCCGCACTTCGCCGAGCGCTTCGAGACGATCGGCGACCTCAACGACCCGACCTACTCCGACCCGGCCGTCAAGGCCTGGAACAACAAGGTGAAGCAGGCCGACGCCTTCATCGTGGTCACGCCGGAGTACAACCACTCCGTCCCCGGCGTGCTGAAGAACGCGATCGACACCGTGTGGCTGTCCTTCGGCTTCCGCAATAAGCCCGTCGGGTCCGTCGGCTACAGCGGCGGCATCGGCGGCGCCATCCGCGCGATCGAGCACCTAGCGCACATCCTCGTCGAGGCCGAGGCGGTCCCGGTGCGCAACACCGTGGTCCTCCCGCAGGTGCACGAGGCGTTCGACGAGTCCGGCGAGCCGACCAGCCCGATATCGGGCGCGGCGATGGGCGTCCTGCTCGACGACCTCGCCTGGTGGTCGGCCGCCCTGGAGAAGGCCCGCACGGAGGGCGAGCTGATCCCGGGGTCATTCCGCGTTCGCGCCGCCGTCGCCGCGGCAACGGCGCAGGCTTAACGCCCCGCTACGCCTTAACGCCGGCAGCTGACTATTCTTTGCGATAGCCGCGCGGGTGGGTGACCCAGTACAGGTTGAGGTCATACCCCCAGCCCCACACCCTGGGCGTGAACAGCCGGCTGTCATCCGGGTTCCACCAGCGTTGCTTCAGCCGCTCGACGGTCGGCGGCCGCCAGTCGTAAGGGATGCCGGCGAAGTATCCCTGCGGCTCCGGCCGCCGACCGGTGGCCTGCCCGCCACCATCGGTCCAACCACCATCGGTCATGTCTGCCATCGGATCCTTCCGTGCAGCTGGCCCGTGCCGCCGCCTCAATCCTAGCCCGCGCGCGAGTGCCGCCACAGCCCCACGTGGCGGCGGGTTTCCGGGCCGGGCGCAACCCTCAATGACCTCCGCCTCGCGCCGGAGGCGGGCCACCCGAAGTCACGCGTCCATTATCCCGGCCCGCGCGATCCTAGTAGCGTTGGTGCCGTGACTGAGATAGCTGACCGCCCGCCGCTGCCCCCGTTCACCGCCGAGACCGCGGCGCGGAAGGTGCAAGCCGCCGAGGACGCCTGGAACACCCGCGACCCGGAGCGCGTGGCCGCTGCCTACAGCGCCGACTCGGCCTGGCGCAACCGTGGCGAGTTCATCACCGGCCGCGCGGAGATCGTGGCGTTCCTGACCCGCAAGTGGGAACGCGAGCTGGACTACGCGCTGCGCAAGAACCTGTGGGCGTTTGACGGGAACCGGATCGCGGTGCGCTTCCAGTACGAGTCGCACGACGCGGCGGGCCAGTGGTGGCGCTCCTACGGCAATGAGCTGTGGGACTTCGATGAGCACGGATACATGCGCCGCCGGGAGGCCAGCATCAACGACGTCCCCATCGCGGAACCGGAACGCCGGATCTTCGGGGTCCGCCCGGAATCCGAGCACGGCCAGGAGTTCCCCGTCCGCTGACGCTGGCGGCAGGGGACGCTGGCGGCAGGGGACCGGTGGCCCCTCTCCGCCTGGCCGCGATGGCCCGAGCCGCATCGGGCTACGGCCACGGCGGAGAGGGAGACCTCGGATAGTACATCCTTCTAGAGGACCTTAACCGGGCCGACACTCAAGGGCCACCCTTACCTTTCCGGGACGTCGCTTACCTTTCCGGGGCTTCGCCCGGGGCTTGCCCGGCTACGGCGCGGTGACCTCCCGCCGGATCCGGTCGGTCAGCCGGGCAGCCCGGTCGGCGCTGATCTCGTGCAGGCTGTTGTCCAGGTTGCCGCGCTCCCAGGAGTACAGCAAGCAGGTGTGCCGCCACCTCAGGTCCCGCCCGAAGGCCTCGTCCCGCTGCCCGTCGCCGCCCTTCTCCACCCGGCGCAGCACCCCGGCGGGCCAGTCCTCGGAGCTGTACCGGTCCACGATCGCGTAATAGGTAACCAGGTCGCCGCTGGCGGGCGGCTGCCGGGAGGCCCGGAAGCTGGCGGCCCGCTCGCGCGCGGCGCGGTCGGCCATGGCCCGGCAGCGCTCGGCGCGCTCGCGCTCGGCGGGCGGCGCCTGCGCGGACGGCTCGCCGGCGTAGACGTCCGCGATGAACGCCGTGATCGCGGCGCGCAGGCCGTCAGGAGTCGCTGGATCGCGCAGCCGCCGGTAGCCGGGGTCGGTGAGCTCCCGGGCGGCCAGGCTCTGCGGCGTGTGGAACTGCACCTCGAACAGCTGCCCGGTGCCGGGCGCCCGCCACGAGGTGCTGATGCCCTTCCAGGCCCGCGAGGTCCAGTAGTTGCGCACCGCCAGCTCGGCATGCCCCTCGCGCCACAGCCGCTCGATGTCCGCGCGCACGCCGTCGCTGTAGTCCCGCGGCGGGTACTGGATGGTGTAGCGGGTGCCGTCGGTGATGCCCGCCAGCGCCTCGCCGGGGATGCGGCCCTTCACCCGGATGTCCTCGGCGACGCGCGCGGCGAGGCGCGCCTGCCGGTCATCCTCGCGGTCGTCGCGGTCCGGCTCCGCCCAGTCCAGCGCCATGCCCAGCATGGTAGACGATGCTAGTCGACCATGCTCGCTAATGAAGTGAAGTCCGTGCGACAGTGGACTAGCGTCACGCGACAATGGGCAAGCAGCGCCGGAAAGCCGGGTTCCCGTCATGCCGCCACCACGGAATCGGTAGGATCGGGAGGAATTCGCTGCAAAGCTGCACCGGACGTGGGGGGGACCCATGACGATGAGTACGCGCCCGCCGGGCGGCCCGGGATACCAGGAGCCGGACGGTCCTTCGCGGCCGCCGCGCCGCTCCTCGTTGCTGGGCAAGCCAGTCGTCGTGGTCAGCGCGGTCACCGCGGTGGTCGTGGCCGCCGCCCTGGTCGCGGCGGTCCAGGTCTTCGGCGGCGGTAACGGCAGCCCGGGCGGCCAGGCCGCCGCGAACGCCGGCTCGGCCAGCGCGAGCGGCGCGGCGGGCGCCGCCGCGAACGGCAACGGCGGCGCGGCCGCCGGGGCGGGGCACGCGGTCAGCTACGCCCCGGTCATCGCCCGCATGCCAAAGACCAGCCCGCACCCGAGCGCCGGCGCGTCCGCGAGCAAGAGCGCCAGCCCCAGGCCGTCGGCCTCCCAGGGCAGCAGTTCCCCGGCCAGCAGTTCCCCGTCGGGCTCCGCCCCGGCCCCGCCGGCCTCCAGCACCTGCAGCCACCCCAGCTTCGTCACCTCTGACCAGCAGGGCGGCCAGACCTTCGGGAACTACTACGTCACCAACGACATGTGGAACGTCGGCAACTACAGCGTCTCGCAGACGCTGAGCGCCTGCTCCTACCACAGCTGGTACGTCACGGCCACGATGAACAACAACGCCGGCGACGGCGCGGTGAAGACCTACCCGAACGTCCACGTGGACTTCAACGAGCCGAAGATCACCAGCTACAACACGATCAGCGCGACGTTCGCCCAGTCGGGTACCCCGGCCGGCATCTACGAGTACGCCTTCGACGTGTGGATCAACGGCGTGGCCGACAACAACTCGACCGAGGTCATGGTCTGGACGCAAAACCACGGCCAGGCCCCCAGCGGCTCCACGATGGGCCGGATGACGGCCGGCGGCCACAGCTTCCAGGTCTGGAAGGCCGGCACCTACATCGCCTTCGTCGCCGATCAGGACTTCTCCTCCGGCACCGTCGACTTGCTGTCGATCTTCAAGTACGTCATCAGCAAGGGCTGGCTGACCAGCAGCGCCACGATCGGCCAGATCGACTACGGCGTCGAGCTCGTGTCGACCAACAACGCGGCCGAGACGTTCTCGATCAACAACTTCTCCCTCAACGCCAGCTGAGGGCGGCCAGCGCGGGCGGCCGGCCGCGGGGACGTAACCGTGCCATCACGCCCTAGGTAGCCGAGCGCCTGGCGGGGTATGAGAAGTCGCGATGAGCCATGATCCGGGGGGAGGCTCACGCGATGGCTGATTTCATGCCGGCTACCACGGTGCCGGCCGGCGGGCCGCCCGCGAGCGGGGTACCGGGCGGGGCGGGCCTGCTGGCGGTCCTCGCCATGGGGATGGTCGCCTACCCCGGGTTGGCGATCAGCCTCGACCACCGGTGACCGGCTGGGGCGCGTGGGCGGTCGTCCCGGCGTTCCTAGTCCACGCACTGTGGGGGACATCAGGGCAGGCGGCCGGGCCGCCGCCCGGCCGCCTGCCCGCCGACGGCTACCCGTACGCGAGCGCCACGTGCGAGTTCGGGGCGGCGGGGGGGCCGGCCTGCGCCGATCCGGGCCGTCCGGGCAACCTGTACAACTGGGGCTACCGCGACAGCCGGGCCGGTGACTTCCGGCCCAGCGACCCGTGGGGCTATGAGTACCGCAACTGCACGTCCTACGTCGCGTGGCGGCTGTCGCGGGCCCGCGTGCCATCGGGGCTGTTCACCGGCCTGGGCGACGCCAGCCGGTGGATCGCCAGCGTCGCCAGGGAGCCGGGCGTCATGGTGGACGAGGTTCCCGCGCCGGGCGCGGTCGCGGTCTGGGTCGCCTCGGCTGGCGTTGGCCACGTCGCCTGGGTGGACTCGCTGCGCGCGGGCGGCACGCAGATCGTCGTTTCGGACTACAACGACGCCGGGACGGGGGTGTTCGCCGCCCACCTGGTGACGTCACCCCCGACCGGCTATATCCACTTCCCGCGCTAGCCGACGAGGGAGCGGAGGCTTTCCCTCAGGGAGTCCATGGTCGCGAGGACGGCGGTCGGCTCGTAGCCGCAGTGGGCCATGCAGTTGTCGCAGCGCGGGTCCTTGCCACGGCCGAAGCTGTCCCAGTCGGTGTCCTCGAGGAGCTCCTTCCAGGTGGCGGCGTAGCCGTCGTCCATCAGGTAGCACGGCTTCTGCCAGCCCTTGAGGCAGTACAGCGGGACGCCCCACGGGGTGCACTCGAAGTCCTTCTTGCCCTCGAGGAAGTCCAGGTACAACTGCGAGTGGTTGAGGCGCCACTTCTTGCGCCGCCCGTCGGCGAACGTCTTGCTGAACAGCTCGCGCGTCTGCTGCACCCCGAGGAACCGGTCCTGGCTGGGGGCCTTCTCGTAGGCGTAGCCGGGGGCGATCTGCATCCGGTCGACCTTGAGCTCGTTGTTCAGGTACTCCATCGTGTCGATGAGGTCCTGGGGCGTGTCGGTGTTGAACACGGTGGTGTTCGTGTAGACCTGGAAGCCCTTTTCCTTGGCGAGCTTGATCGCCGCGACCGCCTGCTCGAACACGCCCTCCTTGGCGACCGCCTCGTCGTGCCGCTCGCCGAGGCCGTCGAGGTGGACCATCCAAGCGAAGTTCTTGCTCGGCGTGAACTTGTCGATGTGCTTGGGCAGCAAGATCGCGTTCGTGCACAGCACCACGAACTTCTTGCGCTTGAGCAGCTCGGCGGTGATCTCGTGGACCTGAGGGTGCATCAGAGGCTCGCCGCCGGCGATCGAGACCATGGGCGCGCCGCACTCCTCGACCGCCGCGATCGCCTGCTCGACCGGCATCCGCTGCTTGAGCAGCGTGTGCGGCTGCTGGATCTTGCCGCAGCCCACGCACTTGAGGTTGCACGCGAACAGCGGCTCGAGCTCCATGATCAGCGGGTACTTCTTGACGCCCTTCACTTTCTGCTTCATCAGGTACGTCCCGAGCTTCACCGTGAGGTGCAGCGGCATCGCCATGGTTAGCGCCCTTCATGTCCCGGCGTGCACCGTGTCTCAGCGTGCACCCTCTGCGTACACCGTGTCTGTCTCGTACCGCTTGTCCGTGTCATGCAGCGTGCCTGTGTCATGCAGCGTGCCTTGAACATACAAGCTGTATGCCACATGATGGCTGTATGCCCGCGAAACCGCAACCCCCAAGTCAGCCGTCCCAAGACAGGCCGTCAGGGTCACGGGGAGCTTCGGGTCCCGCGGCGCGCCGCGCGGAGCACGCCGCGGACACGCGGGATGCCCTGGTCGCGGCGGCGCGGCGGCTGTTCGCCGCGAATGGCTACGACGGGACCGGCACCGAGCAGGTCGTCGCCGAGGCCCGGGTGACCAGGGGCGCGCTGTACCACCACTTCCGGGACAAGGCCGACCTGTTCCGGGCGGCCATGGCGGAGGCGGCCGGGGAGGTCGCCGTGCAGCTCGTCGACGAGCAGCTGGCCGCCGAGGCGCCGTCCCCGCTGCAGGAGATCCGCGACGGCGTCGCCGCGTTCCTCGACGTGTGCGTCGCCGGCGGCGACTTCCAGCGGATCGTGCTCGTGGACGGGCCCCGGGTGCTCGGCGACGCGGCGTGGGAGGAGCTAGTCGACCGATACGGCCGGAACCTGCTCGAAGAGTGGCTGGCCCGCGCGGTCGAGTCCGGCGACCTGGCCGCGGTCCCGACCGGGGCGCTGGCCCGGCTGGTCATCGCGATGCTCACCGAGGCGAGCCTGGCCATCGCCCGCGCCGCCGAGCCCGCGACCATGCGCGCCGAGCTGGGCGAGGTGCTTGACCGCCTCCTCACCGGGCTGCGACCGCCGCCAGGCCGTTAGGCCTGCCGGGTGCGGCGGGCGTCAGGTTACGCTCGCGGCATGGAATCGTTTGCCGGGAAGTTCGCGGTCGTCACGGGCGGCGGCTCGGGGATGGGCCGGGAGCTGGTGCGCCAGCTGGCCGCGCTGGGGTGCGATGTCGCGGTCTGCGACGTCAACGCCGGTGACCTGGCCGAGACGGTCAAGATGGCCACGGGGGAGAGCCTCAGTTTCGTTACGGTGAGTCATCAGCTGTGTGATGTCTCCGATGAGGAAGCGGTGCGGCGCTTCGCTGACGCCGCGCTGGCCACCCATGGCCGGGATCATGTCGACCTGGTCTTCGCCAACGCGGCGATCGGCGCGGGCGGCAGCTTCATCAAGGACCCGCGTGAGCAGTGGGAGCGGGTCTTCGCGGTGAACTGGTGGGGCGTCTACTACACCGCGCGGGTGTTCCTGCCGCTGCTCATCGCCGCCCCCGAAGGGGTGCTGGTGAATACCAGCAGCGTCAACGGGTTCTGGGCCTCGCTCGGGCCGGCCTGGCCGCACACCGCGTACAGCACCGCGAAGTTCGCGGTGAAGGGGTTCACCGAGTCGCTGATCGAGGACCTGCGGGTCAACGCGCCGCACGTCACGGTGGCCCTCGTCATGCCCGGCCACGTGGCCACCAACATCGTCGGGAACTCGCTGCGGGCCTTCGGCGTCACCGACGATGAGGCGATCGCGAAGGCGAACGCCGGCTTCCGGGAGAACGCCCCGATGACCGCCGCGCAGGCCGCGGCGGTCATCCTCGACGGAGTCCGGACCGGGCGGTGGCGCATCCTCGTCGGCGACGGAGTGGTGAAGCTGGATGAGTTCGTCCGCGCCAACCCCGAGGCCGCCTACGACTACCAGGAGCTGGCCAGGCACCGCGACCTCCCTCGCCCGGGGGCGGCCGGCTAAGTGAAGGCGTGGGCGGGGCTGGCGCGGGTCACGGTGCCGTTTGTCGCTGAGGTCACGCTGGCGACGGCGGAGGCGCCGTGGGAGCTGTGGGATGCGTCCGGGCGGGACGCGCCGCCGTTCTGGGCGTTCCCGTGGGCCGGCGGGCAGGCGCTGGCCCGTTATGTCCTGGACAACCCGGGGGTCGTGCGCGGCAAGCGCGTGCTCGACGTCGCATCCGGGTCCGGGCTGGTGGCCATCGCGGCGGCGAAGGCGGGCGCGGCGGCGGTGACGGCCACCGACATCGACCCGGACGCCCTGGCCGCCATCGCGGGCAACGCGGCCGCCAACGAGGTCGCCGTCGACGTCCGGCACCTTGACATGGAATCGGCGGCGGGCGCGGACACAGTCGGCGCGGACACGGGGGGAGCGGACGTCGTGCTCGCCGCCGACGTCTTCTACCAGCGCGAGCTGGCCGCGACCGCGCTGGCCTTCCTGCGCGCGGCGGCCGCCGGGACCGGCGCCGGCGTGCTGGTCGCCGACCCCGGTCGCGCCTTCGTGCCCAGGGACCGGCTGCGGCCGGTCGCGGCCTACCAGATCCCGGTCCTCGCCGCGATCGAGGATGTCGGGGTCAAGACGGTCACGGTCTACCGGCTCGCCGGCGGATGCCGGTAGCGGCGGCCGGCGAGAATGGGTGACGTGACCGCCACCGGGATCACCTTCCGGCTCCTTGACGGCCCGCAGGCCGCCGCCA
>JAICUO010000775.1 GCA_025935815.1 Streptosporangiaceae bacterium | reverse complement strand
TTGGGCGGGCGGGGTTCGGGTTCGGTGTTCGCGCGGTGCGGGTGCCGGGACAGGCGCGGCGGGCGGCGGGGCGCGTCGTGCCCGCGGCTGGGGGAGGCGGGGCACGGGAGCTGGTACTTCAGCCTCGACCTGCCCAGGTACGCGGGAGGACGTCGGCGGCTGCGCCGCGGCGGTTACCTCACCTGCGACGCCGCCGTGGCGGCGCGGGAGAAGCTCAGCGTCCCCGCGGTCCGGGGATCCCGGCGGGCGCATCCTCACGGTCGCGGACTGGCTGGAAACCTGGGTGGAGACCAGGGTGCGGCTGCGGGACAGCACCCGGCGCATCTACTGCGGCCACATCCGGCTGCACTTCCGCTGGCTGTTCGACGGGGTCCTGCTGGCTGAGTTGCACGTCGGCCATGTCGAGCAGGCGTTCCGGCGGCTGTTCGATGAGGGGATGACGGCGGCCACGGCCCGGCGGCTGTTCTCCACGCTGCGCACAGCGCTGAACGCCGCCGTCCGGGAGCGGCTGATCCCCGACAACCCGGCCCGGTACGTGAAGCTGCCCCGGGGCGCCAGGCCGCACGCGGTGGTCTGGACGAAACGACGGGTCGCGGAATGGCAGCGAACCGGGATACGGCCCGCGGTGGCGGTCTGGACCCCGGCCCAGCTCGCGCAGTTCCTGGCGTCCATCTGGTCGCACCGGCTGTTCGCAGCGTTCCAGCTGATTGCGATGCGCGGGCTGCGGCGCGGTGAGGCATGCGGCCTGCGCTGGGATGACCTGGACCTGGAGGAGGGCCTGGCCTACGTTTCCCGGCAGGTTCAGGAGGGGCCGGATGGTCGGTTGCGGGCGTGCCCGCTGAAGACCGAGTCCAGCCGCCGCGCGGTTGCCCTCGGCCCGCAGACCGTGACCGTGCTGCGCGCCCACCGCAGCTGGCAGTCCAAGTGGCTCCGCGAATCGGGCGTCCCGTCGCGGGGATGGGTCTTCACCGACGAGACCGGCCGCCCGCTGCCCCCGGATCGCCTGACCCGGAGCTTCAGCGCCCTGGTCGAGGAAAGCGGCCTTCCGCCGGTCCGGTTGCATGACCTGCGCCACGGGGCGGCCACGCTGATGCTCTTGGCGGGCGACGAGCTGAAGACGATCGCCGACCAGCTTGGCCACTCCAGCGTGGTGCTGACCGCCGACACCTACGTCAGCGTCGCCGTCGAGCTCGGCCTGAAGTCGGCCGCCGGCGCAGCCCGCCTCGTGCTGAAGGCAGGCAGGCGACCGCCCGGCGGAGGCGGCGTCCGAGGGCGCGGCGCACCTGTACTTGCCGAGATCACCGCCTGACCCGTCAGGCACCCCTGGAACGCGCTGATGTCGGCGCGTGGCCCTGCCCTGCCCGAACGACCCGAGGACCCGGACAACGCCAACCCGGCGCGACAGCCGGGCCTTCAGTATGCCAGGAGAGAGAAACGAAAGCGCAGCCGACCGGAACGTGGTCCCACATTGGACCCACCGCGGTCCCACCGACCGACATGATAGAAACGACCTGGCGTTCAAAACCCCAGGTCAGACCCGGTGCGCCGCCAGGGACTTGAACCCCGAACCCGCGGATTAAGAGTCCGCTGCTCTGCTACGTTCTTTAGAAGACTCTATCCACAACAATGTCATGACGTGCGGAGCTGTAACGCAACCCCGCGAGGCAAAGTGACGGCGATGCCGGGTCCTACCGTCCTGTACCGTCGCGTCCGAGCAAGCACGGAGCGAGCACCAGAACCATAGAGGTCTAGACCACTATCCGAAAGTGGGTAGGGTCACCGTCCGGAGTTGGCCGGGAAGCTGGGCACGATTTGTGATCCTTGCTGGTAGTGCCCGAAATATACCTGGACCCGCAAGTCGGAGAGGAACAGGCACTGCCTCGGGTCCTCGGTTGACGGCGCAGGCGAGGCGCGGGCTCGACGCTTCACTGATGAAGGCGGCCATCGGCCCGTTCACCGGTTGCGTGACCGCCATGGCCGTGCGCGGCTACGATGTTCGCCATGGAGGTCAGCATCCCTGCGGGCGCGCAGCCGGTCTTGCCGCAGCCGGAGCGGACACCAGTGGCGGTCCGGGCGGCGATCGCCAGGCTGGATTCGGCCGCGCTGGCTAGGTTTGAGGAGGACTGGGCGGCCACCATGACCAGGGCGCGGGAGGAGTACAGCGTGCTCCCGGTGCGGCACCTGGTGGAGCACTGGTGGCTGTGGGTGGCCGTCACGCGATGGCCGGCGCTGGCGGCCCGGCTGCGGGAGTGCGAGCAGATCGTGGCCCGGTCCGGCGACCGCGCGACCCGCAGGGCGGCGTCAGCGGAGATCGGCGCGATCCTGGAGACGGCGGCCCAGGCCGCGTGAGCGACTGGACGTGGGAGTACATCCCCGATTCCGCCCACGTCGTCGGCGGCCTTACCCAGGGCCAGTGCGCCGAGGTTGAAGCCCTGGCCCAGCGGATCGCCGACGCCGTCGCAGTCCGCATGATCGGTCGGCCGTTCAACCCCGAGGAGGCCGTCTCCGGCCTCAAGTCCTACGGGGAAGGCCTGGTCACCCTCTGGTACCAGGAGGACTACCGCGACGACACCGTGGTGATCTGCCGCGTGCAGCACCTCGGTCCCGACGCCGGGCCGGGCGAGGAATAGCTAAGCTAACTCAGCTTTGGGCCGAGTCACTCGTGTACGGGAACTCGGCCGGCCTTGACGTGGTGTTTTTTCCCGGCGAGGCGGATAGGTTCGAGGTCTGGCTAGGTGATGGCCATGGGATGCGGCACCTCGAGCGTGTAGTGGCCGGATGGCATGCCGCTGATGAGCCTCACGAGCCGCTTTTCGCTGCTGGTCCTTCCGGCTGGGCTGGACGCGACATGCTGGGGGCGTCGGGGAGCTTGCGGGGGTCGGGGAAGCCGAGGCTGGTGTAGCCGGGGGCGCGCTTGGCCAGCGATGAGGCGAGGACTCCGGTGTGCTCGTCGTGGTAGTCGTGGACCCCGGCGGTGGCCTTGCCGTCGTAGGGGCGCAGGATCCGCCCGGCGTACTGCAGCAGGCGTCCCTTGCTGGCGACGGGCGCAGCGAGGAACGCCGGTGTCCAGTGGCGGGCAGTCGAATCCCTCCCCGGCGTACGGGCCGGTGGCGATGGCGAGCAGCGGCGGCCCGCCGGGCTGGGGTGCGAGCCGGGCGAGGGCGGCGGCGCGGTCCTTGGCGCCCATGCCGCCCTTGAGGATGACCGGGTCATGCCCGAGGGCGCGCGGGCCGTCGGCGATCGTCTCCAGGTGGCCGGTCCAGTTGGTGAGCACGAGGCAGTTCCTGCCCCGGGCGAGTGCCGTCGTGACGTCGGCGATGACCTGCAGGTTGCGCTCGCCACAGGCGATCAGGTCCTTGTAGATGATGGCCATCCCGCCCGGTGTGGTCGGGCTGGCGTCCCCGCTGTACCGGTAGGCCGTCGGGTGGAGGCGAAGCACCGGCGTGGGCCGCGCGCCGGGGGCGCTGCCGGGCAGCATGTGCG
>JAICUO010000767.1 GCA_025935815.1 Streptosporangiaceae bacterium | reverse complement strand
CGGCGCCGCTGTTGTTGCCGCGCTGGTCGCGCAGCCACTGGCCCGCCGCGCCGGTGACGGCGACCGACCCCTCCAGCGCGAACGACGGCGCGCCCGTCCCCAGGTGGTACGCCAGCGTCGTCAGCAGCCCCGACGGCGAGGCGAACCGCGAGGCCCCGGTGTTCAGCAGCAGGAAGTTCCCGGTGCCGTAGGTGTTCTTCGCCTCGCCGGGGGCGAAGCACGCCTGCCCCATCGTCGCGGCGTGCTGATCACCGAGCACGCCGCCGATCAGCACGCCGCCGGCGGTGCCCCCGGACGCGGCGCCGCCCGCGGGACCGGCGCCGAGCGCCCCGGGCGAGATCGCCGTGCCGAACGCGTGCACGGAGGGGGTGATCGCCGGCAGCATCACCCGGGGCACGCCGAAGATCTCGCACAGCTCGTCGTCCCAGTCCAGCGTCGCGAGGTCCATCAGCATCGTCCGGCTGGCGTTCGTCACGTCGGTGACGTGCACGCCGCCGGCGGCCCCGCCGGTCAGGTTCCACAGCAGCCAGGTGTCGATCGTGCCGAACACCGCCTGCCCGCTCGCGGCGTCGGCCAGCAGCCCGTCAATGGAGGACAACATCCACTGCAGCTTCCCGCCGGAGAAGTAGGTAGCCGGCGGCAGCCCCGCCTTGGCGCGGATCACCTCGCCCCGGCCGTCGCGGGTCAGCGCGGTCGCGATGTGGTCGGTGCGGGTGTCTTGCCACACGATCGCGTTGCCGTAGGGACGGCCGGTGCGACGGTTCCACACGACGGTGGTCTCCCGCTGGTTGGTGACCCCGATCGCGGCCAGGTCGCGCGCCGTCAGCCCGGCCGCGTGCAGCGTGGCCGCGATGCAGGTGCGGGCCCGCTCCCAGATCTCCACCGGGTCGTGCTCGACCCAGCCCGCCCGCGGCATGATCTGCTCGTGCTCAAGCTGATGCCGCGCGACCTCGCGCCCCGCGTGGTCGAAGATCATGAACCGGGTGCTGGTGGTGCCCTGGTCGATCGCCCCGACGAAATCCGCCATCCCTAGCTCCTCAGGGTCGCCTCGCCGCGGTCGAGGCTGTCCGGCTGCCGTCGTACGCCTTGGCGTCGGGCGGGCTCACAGTCAGCAGTGTACTTTCGCCCGCACGTACTTGCTGATCGATCAGCACGGGGGGCGTGAGCCGAACGGCGCGGGAACGCCGCACCGCCCCCATTGGTTGAACTAGGTGTGCTGCAAGCTGTTACCAAGCAAGTGGTAGCCAGAGCAAGCAGTGTGGGTACTTACCGTGGTAAGTGGAGTCCCGTTAGCGGGGCTTGGAGGGAGAGCTGACGCGCATGCCCGGTGTCCTGGACGCGACGAAGCGGTCTGATTCACTGCGAAAGCTGGCCGCCGGGCCGCTAGACGTCCTGGTCATCGGGGGCGGCGTCACCGGCGCGGGCGCGGCCCTGGATGCCGCGTCGCGGGGGCTGCGGGTCGGCCTCGTGGAGGCGCGTGACCTGGCCGCGGGCACGTCGAGCCGGTCCAGCAAGCTGGTCCACGGGGGGCTGCGCTACCTGGAGCAGCGCGACTTCAAGCTCGTCAAGGAGGCCCTGCGCGAGCGCGACCTGCTGGTCAGCAAGCTGGCACCGCACCTGGTCCGGCCGGTGCCGTTCCTGTACCCGATCTACAAGAAGGTGCTCGAGCGCCCCTACGTAGGCGCCGGCCTGGTGATCTACGACGCGATGGAGGGCACCAAGCGGCCGGTGCCCTATCACCGGCACCTCACCGCGCGCGGGGCGCTGCGCCGGGCGCCCGCGCTGCGACCCGAGCGGCTGGCCGGCGCGATGGTGTACTACGACGCCCAGGTCGACGACGCGCGGCACACGCTCACGGTGGCGCGGACCGCGGCGGCGCACGGCGCGATCGTGGTGACCCGCGCGAGCGCGGTGGACTTGCTGCGCAGTCCCGGGGGCCTTGTTGGCGGCACCGTTGGCGGCCCGGTTGGCGGCACCGCCGAAGGTGGCTTGCGCGGTGCCCGGGTGACCGGCGCCCGGGTGCGCGATGAGGAAAGCGGCCGCGAGTTCGACGTGCACGCCACGCGGGTCGTCGTCTGCGCCGGGGTCTGGTCTGACCTCGTGCACGAGGTGAGCGGCGTCAAGGCTGGGTACCACGTGCGCATGTCCAAGGGCGTGCACATCGTGGCGCCGCGCGCGGCGATCGACGCTGACACCGGCATGATCGTGCGCACCGACAAGAGCGTCCTTTTCTTCATCCCGTGGGGCGAGCGGTGGATCGTCGGGACCACCGATACCGACTTCTCTGGCGACCGGACCGAGCCGGTGGCGACCGCCGAGGACGTGGACTACATACTCGCCAACGCCAACCGGGTGCTGGCCAAGCCGCTGACCAGGTCGGACGTGCTGGCCGTGTACGCCGGCCTGCGCCCGCTCGTCACCGAGTCGCAGACCGCCAGGGATTCGGACGGGGCGGGCAAGCCCACCACCAAGCTGTCGCGCGAGCACGTGGTGGACCTGCCGCTGCCGGGGCTGGTGTCCATCGCCGGCGGGAAGCTGACCACCTACCGGCTGATGGCGCGGGACGTGATCGACGCGGCCGTCGCGGACTTCCCGCGCGCCGTCCCGTCGTCGGTAACTGAGCAGTTGCCGTTGCTCGGCGCGGACGGGCTTCCCGCGGTCCGCGCGGCGGCGGGCCGCATCGCCGAGGACTACGGCGTCTCCGCGGAAACGGTCGGGCACCTGATCACGCGGTACGGGGCGCTCGCCTGCGAGGTGCTGGAACTGGTGCGGGCCGACCCGTCGCTGGGCCGCCCGCTGGCCGAGGGCCATCCGTACTTGCGCGCGGAAGTTGCCTACGCCGTCACCCACGAGGGCGCGCTGCACGTGGAGGACGTGCTTGGCCGCCGGGTCCGGCTCCTCATCGAGTCCCCCGACGCCGGCGCGTCCGCCGCCGCCGAGGTCGCCGCGATCATGGGCAGGCTGCTTGGCTGGAGCCGGCGCAAGCGCGCCGAGGAAACGCGCCGCTACCAGGAGTTCGCCGCCACCACCGCCCAGGCGCTCCTCCCCGTGCCCGCATCCCCGCCCGCCGCATCTCCGCCCGCCGCGACCCCGGCCAAGCCGGAGTCCCCGGCTCAGCCAAGGTCCTGGCTGCGCTCCCGAGTCCACGGCCAGCCACCGGCCCCCGCGCCCGGCCAGGAGCCGACCGCCCCCGTCCCCGTACCCGCTTGATTTCCTGGGGGATACCCGCCATAAGTCAAGGGGCCCGGCTCCGTGGAAATGTGATATCTAAAACGTGTTCTGGTGAGCGTGGCGGCTCCAGTGCGCGGGTCCTGCCGCCCCGCGCGTCATCGTGTCGCCCGCACTGAAGTAGCGGGGGGCATCCGGGGCTGCGATGACGTCGCGGGACGGCCGCTCGCGTCATGATCATCGCGAGTGCCGTGTGGTATTGCGCGGTAACCGGCATAAAACACGGCACTCGCGGCGGGGCGGGGCGCAGGGGGGGGGGCGCCCCGCGCGTGAAAAGG
>JAICUO010000581.1 GCA_025935815.1 Streptosporangiaceae bacterium | reverse complement strand
GTCGAGAAGCCGATGTCGCGCAGCTCGTACATCATCTGGTAGGTCAGCGTGCCCGACTTGGAGACCAAGCCGATCTTCCCGGCCGGCGTGATGTCGGCCGGGATGATGCCGGCGTTGGACTTGCCGGGGGAGGCCAGGCCCGGGCAGTTCGGCCCGATGATCCGGGTGCGGTTGCCCCTCTCGGTGGCATACGCCCAGAACTCGGCGGTGTCATGCACCGGGATGCCCTCGGTGATGACGATAGCGAGCGGGATCTGCGCCTCGATCGCCTCGATGACCGCCGCCTTCGCGCCTGCGGGCGGGACGAAGATCACCGACACGTCGGCGCCCGTCGCCGCCACCGTGTCCGCCACGGTGCCAAAGACCGGTACGTCGGTGCCGTTGAGCTCGACTGTCTGGCCAGCCTTCTTGGGGTTGGTCCCGCCGACCACCTTCGTGCCGGCGGCGAGCATGCGGGCACCGTGCTTACGGCCCTCGCCGCCGGTGATGCCCTGGATCAGGACCCGGCTCCGCTCGGTGAGGAAGATAGCCACCTCATGCTCCCTTCGGGGTGCGAGCCGAACCCGTCCCGGCCAGCTCGGCCGCCCGCCTCGCCGCGCCATCCATCGTGTCCTGCTGCTCGACGATCGCCAGGGCGGCGTCGTGCAGGATCTGCCGGCCCGCGGCCGCCTTGTTGCCATCCAGCCGGACCACGATCGGGCGGTCGACCGTCTCCCCGCGCTCCGCCAGCAGGGCCAGGGCGGAGACGATGCCGTTGGCCACCGCGTCGCAGGCGGTGATCCCGCCGAAGACGTTCACGAACACCGACTTGACAGCCGGGTCGGACAGCACGATCTCCAGGCCGTTGGCCATCACCTCAGCCGACGCGCCGCCGCCGATGTCCAGGAAGTTCGCCGGGCGGATCCCGCCGAACTCCTCGCCCGCGTAGGCGACCACGTCCAGCGTGGACATGACCAGGCCGGCGCCATTGCCGATGATGCCGACCTCGCCGTCCAGCTTGACGTAGTTGAGGTGCTTCTCCTTGGCCTTCGCCTCCAGCGGGTCCGTGGAGGCGAGGTCGGCGAACTTCGCCAGGTCCTGGCGGAACCCGGCGTTGTCGTCCAGCGTGACCTTGCCGTCCAGCGCCAGCACCTTGCCGTCCGGCGTCAGCACCACCGGGTTCACCTCGGTGAGGGTGGCGTCCTCATCGACGAACATCGCCCACAGGCGCTCGGCCAAGATCGCGGCGCCCTCCTGAGCCTCGGCCGGGATGCGCCCGGCGCGGACGATCTCCAGCGCCTTGGCGTGGTCCACCCCGGTCAGCGGGGAAATCGGGATTCGCGCGATCGAGTCCGGGTTCGTGTGCGCGACCTCCTCGATCTCCACGCCGCCCTCAACGGAGCAGATAGAAAGAAAGGTGCGATTGGCGCGGTCGAGCAAGAACGAAAGGTAGTACTCGGACTTAATGTCCGTCGCCTCAGCGATCAGGACGCGGTGGACCGTGTGGCCCTTGATGTCCATGCCGAGGATCTTGCCGGCCTTCTCCTGGGTGTCATCGGGGCTGTCGGCGAGCTTCACCCCGCCTGCCTTGCCCCGGCCGCCGGCCTTCACTTGCGCCTTCACGACCACCTTGCTGATGCCCTCGGCGGCGTACGCGGCCGCGATCTGGCGGGCTTCGTCGGCGGTGTTCGCGACCTTGTCCTTCGGAACCGGGACGCCGTACTCGGCGAACAGCTCCTTAGCCTGATACTCAAACAGGTCCACTGGGGGTCCGTCTCGTTGGGATTGTCCTAGGTCACAAGCAGCCTAGCCCGTGATTTGGGCCGGTCACCGGCCAGGTTACCGACGTGTGTCACACGAGGTATGTGAGCTTGCTAACGGTTAGCGGCCGCACCCGCCAGGGGCCTGGGGGATTGGTGGCTATCCCAGGGAACACGGCGTGGTGGCGTGCGGATCGTCTTGCCGATTGCCAGGATTGGGCGTTGTGAGTGCTTCCGCCGGTACGGGGCCTGCTGGGTCGGCCAGCGGGATAGTGCTGCCTACCCGGCCGATGCTCATCGCGGGCGGGCTCGCGGCGCTGGCCGCGGCGGCCAGCGGGCTTGCCGTGCTCGTGCTCATCACCCTCGTCGGGTGGATCACCGCCCCGCATGTGGGGGTGGGCAGCGGGCTGCCGGGCGTGCTGCGCTCGGCCGGGCTGTTGTGGCTGGTGGCCCACCATGTCGAGATAACCGTCCGCGGGGTCGGCCGGGTCGGGCTGCTCCCGCTCGGCCTGGTGCTCCTGCCGGGCGCACTGCTAGAGCGCGCGGGCCGGTGGCTGACCCATGAAGGGCACGTGCGCCGGCTGCGGCACGTGTGGCACGCGGCGCTCGCGATCGCCTGCCCGTACGCGCTGTTCACCGCCGCGGTCGCGGTCGGCAGCCGTACCCCCGTGGCCGCCCCCTCGCTCTGGCAGGCGGTGGTCGTCGGGTTCTTGATCGCTTTGGTCGCCGGCGGTTTCGGCGCGGCCCGCGGCCTCGCCCCCTGGCGGCGGCTGGCCGGCCTGCTGTCACCCCGGCCGCGCTCGGTCGTCCTTGGCGTGATCGCCTCGCTCGCGCTGGTGACGGCGGCGGGCGCGGTGCTGTCGGCCGCCTCGCTGGCCTTGCACCTGCACGCCTACCAGGAGGCGGTAACCTCGCTGAACCCGGGCATCGCGGGGTCGGTGCTCCTGCTGCTGGCCGGGCTGGCCTACCTGCCCAATTCCATCGTGTGGGCGATCGCGTACATGCTCGGACCGGGGTTCACGTTCGGCATCGGCACGGCGGTCTCGCCCAACGGCTCGGCGCTCGGCGCGATCCCGGCCTTCCCGATGCTGGCCGGCCTCCCGGTCGGGTCCCGGGCCGCGTTCCCGATGTGGCTCGGCTTCCTGGTCCTGGTCACCCCGTACCTGGCGGGCGTGCTCGCCGGGCTGATGACCGTCCGGATCGCGCCGACGCCGTTCCTTGAGGCCGCCCCGCTGTGGGGGATGCTCACCGGGTCACTGTCCGGCCTGGCCATCGGGGTGCTCGCGAGGTTCTCGGGCGGGCCGCTGGGCGCGGGCCGCCTGGACTCGGTCGGCCCCCCGAGCGCCGAGGTCGGCGTGGTCGCCGTGCTGGAGATCGGGGTGACCGCCGCGCTGGTCGCCGGCGCGGCCAACTGGCTGCTGCTCCGGCACCACCTAAAGCGGCTGGCCGAAGCTCGCGAGGGCGACGCCGAAGTCCGCGCCGACAGCCAGCCCGTGCCAGTCGGCGCCGGCACCGTCGTCAACGAGAACGACACCGCCGACGGCCACCGCATCTTCGTCGACCCCTGGGCCGGCGAGCGCGACGAGCCGGCTCCGGAGGCCTAGCCGGCGAGCGGGGCTAGTTGCCGAGTACATGGACGTTCGTTGGCAGCGAGTTGGATAGCTGCTGGTTGCACGCAGTCTGGGCGATTACCGTGTTCGCGCCCGCCATGCATTTGGAGTACTGGCTGATTTGCGGCCAGAACAACGCGAATCCCAGCAGCGCGATCGCGCTGAGCCCGGTTCCGGCGACGGCGAGCACGGTGGCCAAGACAGACAGCCGCGGCCGCGCGGTGCCGGCCTTCTTCGCCTGGGACATCGCCGTCGTCGACAGCCACAGGCCGCCCCCGCCGATGACCAAGGTGACCGCCAAGACGACGATCCCGCGCCGGATGTTGCCGTTCGCCATCAGCAATCCGACCAGGCTGATCAGGGCCAAGATGAGCGCGGCGAAAGAACGCTGCTGCAGCAGCGGCTCGGCCGGCTGGCGCGATGGCAGCGGCGGGCGGGGTGGCGCGGGCGCGCGGGGCGGCGTGCGACGCTGCCCGGGACCCGGAGCCTGGGGAGGCCGGGACGGCGCGCGTCGCTGATCCGGAGGGGTTGCCATAACACCTTCCATTGTGCCGCCTCACGCCCCCTGGATAGCCGCCGGATGGCCGCCCGTTAGGGTGACGCTTATGCAAGCGACCGTGCTCCGAGTGCCACCGGCATCGCGGCCAGCATCGCCGGGTCGGCTGGTCGTCCTGGTGTCCGGCGAGGGAACCAACCTGCAGGCGCTCATCGACGCCTGCCAGGACCCCGGCTACGGCGCGACGGTCGTCGCCGTCGGGGCCGACCGCGACAACATCAAGGCCCTGGACCGCGCTGTCCGGGCGGGCATCTCTACCTTCACCGCCAAGGTGAAGGACTTCGCGGCCCGCGAGGACTGGGACCGCGCCCTGGCCGTCGCGACGGAAGCGCACCAGCCGGACCTGATCGTCTGCGCCGGGTTCATGAAGCTGCTCGGCAAGGCGTTCCTGGACGCCTTCGGCGGCCGCTGCCTCAACACGCACCCGGCGCTGCTACCGTCGTTCCCCGGCATGCACGGCGTCCGGGAAGCGCTGGAGTACGGGGTGAAGGTCACCGGCTGCACGGTGTTCTTCGTTGACGCGGGCGTGGATGCCGGGCCGGTCGTCGCCCAGGCCGCCGTGCCCGTCCACGACACTGACGACGAGCAGGCCCTGCACGAGCGGATCAAGGTCGCCGAGCGGGTCCTGCTCGTCGATACGGTAGGCCGGATGGCCCGCGAGGGCTGGTCGGTGATGAGCTCACGGAAGGTGAGGATCGGCAGTTGACTCGCATCCAGATCAAGCGCGCCCTGATCAGCGTCTACGACAAGGCCGGGCTGCCTGACCTGGCCCGCGCCCTGCGCGCGGCGGGGGTGGAGATCGTGTCCACCGGCTCCACCGCCGCCGCCATCGAGAAGATCGGCATCCCGGTCACCAGGGTAGAGTCGCTCACCGGGTTCCCGGAGTGCCTGGACGGCCGGGTCAAGACGCTGCACCCGAAGGTTCACGCGGGCCTGCTGGCCAACATGGCCAACGAGGATCACGTGACCCAGCTGGACGTCCTCGACATCGCGCCGTTCCAGCTGCTGGTCAGCAACCTGTACCCGTTCGAGGAGACGGTCGCCAAGGG
>JAICUO010000728.1 GCA_025935815.1 Streptosporangiaceae bacterium | reverse complement strand
GTTCGGCGGAATGGGAATGGCCTTCATCAGCTGCTCGGCGGCTTGCCGGCGGGCCACGATGTCCGGGATCGCGTTAAAGCCTCCGGGGAGCAGCTGCTGCAGCTGGTCCAGCGGTACGCGCGAGGCCGGGTCGATCAGGTCACGTCGGGACATTGAACCCTCCTTTGGGGTTCGGCCTACGGTGGAGGCGAGATCGTGTTGATGGCCATGCTCCCCTGCCGCCGGGGTTCTGGCCAGGGGCCCGCCGGACGCTGGTCACCGGCCGCCGGGCCACGCTCAGGCGTGCCCGGCCTGTAGCTCCCTGACCACCGCGAGGGCCGCGTTGATGTGCCGTCCGATGTGGACCTGCGAGTTGACGACATGCCGGACGACGCCGGCGCGGTCGATCACGTAGGTGACCCGGCCCGGCAGCAGGCCCAGGGTCGCCGGGACCCCGTAGCTCTTGCGGACCCGCCCGCCCTCGTCGCTGAGCAGCGTGAACGGCAGCTTGTAGTGGCCGGCGAACCCGGCGTGGCTTTCGACCGAGTCGGAGCTGACCCCGATCACCTCGGCCCCGGCCTCGGCGAACACCTCGTAGCTGTCCCGGAAGGCGCAGGCCTCCCGGGTGCAGCCGGCGGTCTCGTCCTTGGGATAGAAGTACAAGACCACCACCCGCTCGCCGAACCGGTCACTCAGCCGCACCTGATCGCCGGACTGCGACGGAAGGGTGAAGTCGGGGGCCTTGTCCCCGGCCTGGACACCGCGCGCCATGCTGGTCCTTCCCGTACATCGGATCCGAAAAGTTCGACGCAATTCTATTGCACACAATATGAACGTGCAATTGATATCATCCTGGCATGGCCGGTTACCCGCAGTTCGAGCTCGACCATCAGCTCTGCTTCGCCCTCTACACCGCCAGCCGCGCGATGACCCGCGCGTACGGCCCGCTCCTGGCGGACACCGGGCTGACCTACCCGCAGTACGTCACGCTGCTCGCCCTGTGGCGGGACCCGGGCCAGGCGCGCTCGGTCGGCGAGCTCGGCGAGCGGCTGCACCTGGACAGCGGCACTCTCACCCCGCTGCTGAAGCGGCTCGCGTCGATGGGATACGTGACCCGCTCCCGCGACGCGGCCGACGAGCGGCGCGTCCTGGTGACCTTGACCGCGGACGGGCTGGCCCTGCGCGACCGGCTGGCCGCCGTCCCCATGTCGATCGCCTCCTGCCTGGGCATGGCCCCCTCGGAGGGCATGACCCTGCGCGAGCAGCTGACCGCCCTGACCGAATCCCTGGAAGCCAGCGCCTGACCGGAGCGCGGCCCCGCCGGGGCGGATGGCCAGGGCGCGCAGATTTCCGGCGGAAGTTGCGGATTTATGTAGGAACCGTGTTTGCGCGCCCGCCGCACGGGTAGCGACGACAGCGGCAGGCATCGCGGGCACCTACCCGGCGTCCCGGACCCGCGATGCGGAGGTGGCGTCATGCGGCGGTTCACGTTCCCGGTCAGCGCACTCACCCTCGCCTGCGCCACCATGCTGGCCGCCACCGCGCTACCCGGCACCGCGCTGGCCGGCCCGGTACTGGCCAGCACCGCGGCGGCGGTGCGGCCCGGAACAGTGCCGTCCGGAACAGTGCCGCCCGGCCGCTCGACGCTGTCGGTGAGCTCGCGGCTTGACCTTCGCCGGTACGCGGCGGCCGGTGACCGCGCCTACGAGCTCGGCACCGAAGATGGCCGGTACCCGGCGATGGGCTTCCACACCCGCGGCGAGATGGGCGGCATCTGGACGCCGCCGATCAAGTTGCTCGATGGCCTGTGGCTCGGCATCAACGGCCGGTGGATCGGCCCGGCGACGCGGTTCACCTCCGGCTTCGGCTACGTCCAGATGGCGCTGCCGGCCACCGGCGGGGTGCGGCTGCTCCGCACGGACTTCGCGCCTGACGGCCGCCGCGCGGTGGAGATCGGCCTGACGCTGTCGGCCGGATCGCGGGCCGCCCGGGTAAGCCTCAGCGTCGACGCCCACTCCGAGCTGATGAGCGCCTACCCGTGGGGCTTCACCACGCCCGACCAGACCATGTTCAACACGCCCGACGCGGCGTCGTTCAACGGCCGCCAGCTCGTGTTCACCGATGCCGGGGCCCCGCCCGTCGCCGGCGCCCGGCCCCACGACTGGGCCGCCGTCGTCGGCGCGGCCGGCCTCACCCCGGCCTCGGGGACGACCGGCGCGGGCTTCCGCGGCCCGCAGGGCCCGCCGGTCACCTGCCCCGTCGGCACGCAGCCGGACAAGTTCCGCTGCGACGACACCGCCTACGGCAAGGGCGCGGGCGGCGAGCTGACCTACCCGGTCACCGTTCCCGCAGGCGGGAGCCGGACGATCTGGCTCACGGTGGCCGGATCGGACCAGGGGCTGGCCAGCGCCCAGGCGCAGTTCCGGGCGGCCAGCGCCCGGCCGGCGGCCGAGCTGGCCGCGAAGGTCGCCGCGCGAGCGCGCCTGAACAGCCAGACGCGGGTGTCGCTGCCCGGCGACCCCGCCCTGGCGAAGGCCGTGACCTGGAGCAAGCAGGACCTGGCCGACCTGACCCAGCAGGCGGACAACCTCACGATCCGCGACACCGAGCAGGGCACCGTTTACCCGGCGCCGCTGGCCACCGTGCCCAGCATCCGGTTCGAGGGCGCGGGATTCCCCGACTATCCCTGGATGTTCGCGACCGATCAGGAGTACACGGTGTTCGCCCTGCTCGCCGCGGGGCAGTTCGCCACCGCCGAGGCCGGCCTGCGCTCCCTGGCCCAGGTGAGCGTCATCGCCAATCACGACTCGGGCAAGGTGGTGCACGAGACCGTCACCGACGGCTCGGTGTACTTCGGCCTGAACGACGAGCCCGGCGACATCGACGAGACGGCCAAGTTCCCCGACGCGGTGGCGATGGTCTGGCGCTGGACCGGCGACAACGCCTTCCGGGACCAGATGTACGCGTTCACCAAGAAGAACCTGCGGTACATGGTCGGCCTGGCCGGCGGGGACGACGACCCGTGGCCGAAGGGCTCGGGCAACGTGGAGTCCAGCGTGCTGGGCGACAAGGCGGTCGACGTGGCCGCCTACACCATCCGCGGCCTGTACGACCTGGCCGACATGGCCGCCAGCAAGGGCGACACCGCCACCCGGCAGTGGGCCGACAGCCACGCCGCGGCGATGATCAAGCGCTTCTCGGCCGCCTGGTGGATGCCAGCCATCCCGCAGTTCGCCGACTCACTCGCCGACCCCGGCAACGCCCAGCTCATGCAGCGCTGGTGGACCGGCGTCACCCCGATGGAGGCCCAGCTGTACCCGGGCGGGACCGCCCAGCCGGGCCTGGTGCCGCCAGCGGAGGCAGCCGCGGCCCTGAAGCTGCGCGAGACGTCCTGTTACTCCGGCACCTACGGCCTGTACGTCGAGGGCGCTCCCGGCTGCGACCCGGGCACCTACCCGGGCCACGCCCGGCAGGCCTACACCCTCAACACCGGCGTCATGGCCGTCGGCCTCGGCAACTACGGCCTGCTCGGCCCGGGCGACCAGCAGCGGTACACCGATGCCCTGGCCACGCTGCAGCTCGGCAGCGTCGCCGAGCAGCCCGGCGCGATGCCGGAGATCGGCCCCTCCCCCGACTTCGCCGCCAACGTCAGCCAGCCCTTCAACGAGCGGTCCTCACTGGACCAGGCGTGGGGAACCTACGGCGTGCTCTGGCCGGTCGTCAACCAGCAGCTCGGCGTGCACCCCCAGCTGGGCG
>JAICUO010000126.1 GCA_025935815.1 Streptosporangiaceae bacterium | reverse complement strand
GCAGCAGCCAGCTGTGCCTGGACGCCTTCAACCACCAGACGACGCCGGGCACCACGGTGGAGACCTGGACGTGCAACGGCGGCGCCAACCAGCAGTGGAGCGTCAACTCCAACGGCACCATCACCGGCGTTCAGTCTGGCCTGTGCCTGGATGTGACCGGGGCCAGTACCGCCAACGGCGCGCTGGTCGAGCTGTGGACCTGCAACGGCGGCGCCAACCAGCAGTGGACACCGCCCTAGGGCGGAGAGGATGAGGATGTCCCCGATCAACACAGTCCGCGGCGGCCGCGCCATCGCGGTCGCCGGGTCAGCGCTGCTGCCGCTGCTGGCCGCTGCGGCGGTCCCGGCTATGGCGGCCAGCGCCGCGCCATCGCCGAACGTCGTCAGCCTGTACGTGGCACCGCACGCGGCGGGCATGACCGCCGCGGCGGCGGAGACAGGATCCGCGCAACAGCCGTTTACCAGCCTCGCGCAGGCCGCGCAGTCAGCTCATCAGCTGTCCGCCAACTCCGATGTGGTCGTCCACATGGCCGCGGGAACGTACCGGCTGACCCAGCCGCTCACCTTCACCAGCGCCGACGCCGGCCAGAACGGGCATACCATCAGCTACGCCGGCGCGGCCGGCGCGGCCACGGTCATGAGCGGCTCCCAGCCGGTCACCGGCTGGACGCTGCAGAACCAGGCGAACAACATCTGGGTGGCCAACGTCGGCACCGGGGTGAACACCCGGCAGCTGTACGTCAACGGCGCGGAGGCACCGCGGGCCGCGATGCAGGTGCCGCGATCTGATTTCACCTTCAACGCCAGCGGGCTGACGATCACCAGCTCGTCGCTGGCCTCTTCCCTAGCCGGCCTGACCGACCAGAGCCAGATCGAGGTGGAGAGCGTCGACTCGTTCACCGACCGGTACGCGCCGGTCGCCTCGATCAGCGGCGTCGCGATCACCATGCAGCAGCCGGCCTGGGCCAACAACAACTTTGGCTACGACGTGCTGGCCCAGCCGTTCGCGGGCGGCACGATGTTCCTGGAGAACAACTACAACTTCCTGCAGCAGGCCGGGCAGTGGTACCTGAACTCGCCCACCGGCCAGCTGTTCTACAAGGCCGCCGCGGGCCAGAACCCGAGCAGCCTGGACATCGAGCTGCCGAAGACGCAGACGCTGCTGAACGTCAGCGGCAGCTACAGCAGCCCGGTCTCCGGCCTGAGCTTCGCCAACATGACGTTCACCGGCGCCACCTGGCTCGGCCCCAGCGGCCCCAACGGGTACGCCGACCAGCAGGCCGGCGCGTTCGTCACCGGCAACTGGTCCCAGCCGTCGTTCGGCAGCTGCTTCAGCGGCTGCCAGCAGTTCGAGGCCACCCGGGAGGCCTGGGACCAGATGCCCGCCGCCGTGCAGGTCTCGGCGGCCACTGGCATCACCTTCAGCGGCGACACCTTCACCGACCTGGGCGAGGCTGGCCTGGGCGTCGGCCAGGACCCCGACGCCAACCCCAGCGGCCCCGGCCTGGGCGCCAGCAACATCACCATCACCGGCAACACGTTCAGCAACGACGCCGGCAGCGGGATCGTGGTCGGCGGGATCCAGACCAACGCTCATCACCCGAGCAACCCGGCGATGACCGACCAGAACATCACTATCAGCAATAATCACGTGACCGCGGTGGGCACCGACTACAAGGAAGTCCCCGCGATCTTGTCCACCTATGTGAGCGGCGCGACGATCACCCACAACCAGGTCGACCACCTGCCCTACGACGGCATCGACGTCGGCTGGGGCTGGGGCATGAACGACCCGGGCGGCAGCCAGGACTACGCCAACCGGGGCACCTACAATTTCCAGCCGATCTACAGCACGGCCACCACGCTGAAGAACAACACCGTCTCCTTTAACCTCATCTTCGACACCAAGAACGTGATGCACGACGGCGGCAGCATCTACAACCTGTCCGCCAGCCCTGGGTCGGTGATCAAGGACAACTACATGTTCAACAACAAGTCCACGGTCGCCCTCTACCTGGACGAGGGCTCCCGCTTCCTCACCGTCTCCGCCAACGTGGTCCAGGATGCCGGCGTGTGGGCGTTCACCAACGCCAACCCCAACAACCACACCGACAACAACACCTTCAGCGGTAACTGGTTCAACGGCGGTGCCACCCAGGTCGCCACCGGCTCACCGCACAACAACGTCCTGTCCGGCAACGTCCAGGTCAGCGGCACCAACTGGCCCTCTGGCGCGCAGCAGGTCATCAGCCAGGCCGGCATCCAGAGCTCGGGCGGCGCCTTCCCGTCCGGTAATCACCAGCTCGTCATCGGCAACGACAGCCTGTGCCTGGACGTGTTCGGCAACACCACCGCCAGTGGCGCGGCCATTGACCAGTGGACCTGCAACGGGCAGTCCAATCAGCAGTTCCAGTTCGTCCCCGCCTCCGGCGGCTACGGCGAGCTGCGGGCTCAGAATTCCGGTGATGACGTGGCGGTGGCGGGCAGCTCCACCACCGCGGGGACCGTCGACATCATCCAGCAGCCACCGAATGGAGCGGCCAGCAGCCTGTGGCTCCCCGTGCCGCAGTCGGACGGATCCTACGAGTTCAAGAACCAGAACAGCGGATTGTGCCTGGACGTGCATGGTGCCGGCAGCAACCTGGGCCAGCAGCTTGACCAGTGGCAGTGCAAGAACGCCCCCGCCACCAACCAGGACTTCACCCCGCGCTGACACGAGTTCCTTCGATTCCGGCCGCGGCCTCGGCGAGCGGAAGCCACACGCGCATCGTCGCGGGGCCGCGGTTGGCCCACTGGTGGTACGGGATGAGCCGGGCCCGTACGTGCTCGCCTTCTCCTTCCCTGGGTGCTGGGAGGTAAGGCCACTCATCTGTGTCCGGGGAGCGGCGGTACACGACGATGGCGGCGCCATCGGCGTCGTCGGCGACGCTGCCCGGGTCGGCGGCGATCTCGTTGACGCTCCATCCCGCGGGCAGGTCAGGCGACTCAAGCGCCAGCACCAGCGGTCCGCGTTCAACGGCGAACGTCCCCCGGACGGCGTCGATGCGCGGGTCGGCGTAGGTGACCCGGGCCGCGGCCGGGAACGCGACGTCCACCGAATCGCCGGGCCGGAAGACGCGCTGGATCTCGGCGTGGCCGGGACCCTGCGTAGCTGGCTCCTCGCTCAGCACGGCCGAGCCCCGGGCCCAGCCCGGCAGCCGCAGCCGCAGCGTCACCTTCCGCGCGGGGGCTTCGATGACCTTGACCGCGACCGTGCCCTCGAAAGGGTACTCGCTGGACACCTGCAGGGTAAGCCGCTGCCCGCCAACCGGCACCGATACCCGGTAATCGCCGTACTGGTGCAACTGGATGCCGCTGTCGCTGGCGGTGGCGAAGTACAGGCCGACGCTCGCTAGCGTGCGCGCGACATTCGTAGGGCAGCAGGACACCTCGAACCAGGGAGCACGCAGCCCGGATTCCGCGCGCGGGCTGATCCGCTCCTCGTCAGGCACCAGGCCGGCCAGCCGCTGGTGGAGCGTGTTGGTGTAGAAGAAGGCACACCCGTCCGCCCGGGGCGACGCCAGGACGTTGTTCAGCAGCGTGCGCTCGATCAGGTCCGCGTACTTGTCCTCGCCGGTGGCCAGCAGAAGCCGCCAGCTCAGCATGACCGACGCGATGCCCGCGCACGTCTCGGCGTAGGCGCGGTCGGGCGGCAGCTCGAAGTCGTCGCCGAACGCCTCGCCCTGGTGGCGCGAGCCGACCCCGCCGGTGAGGTAGGTGCGGCGGCCCACGCCGTTCGCCCATTGCCTGCGAACGGCCGCCGCCAGCTCGTCGTCACTGGTCTCCGTGGCCACGTCAAGCGCGCCCGAGGCGAGGTAAAGCGCGCGCACGGCGTGGCCGCGCCACGTGACCGCTGCCCGGACCGGGACGTCGTCCTGGAAGTACTCCTGACCGAAGGGATGACTGCGCAAGGTGCCAGTCCCGCGGCGCTCGACGAAGAGGCGGGCGAGTTCTAGGTAGCGGTCCTCCCCGGTCGCGCGGGCCAGTTCCACCAGCGCCATCTCGATCTCGGGGTGGCCGCAGACGCCGGCGCGACCGCGCGGCCCGAACTGGTCATAGACGTGATCCGCCAGGCGCCGGGCCACCTGGGGCAGCAGGTCGTCGTGACCGGTCCGCAGCCGGGCGACCGCAGCCTGGAACAGGTGACCGAAGCAGTAAAGCTCGTGCCCTGACTCCAGGTCGCGGTACCGGGAGGGCTGCCCGGGTCGCCCGAAGCTGGTGTGCAGGTAGCCATCGGGCTGCTGGGCCGCGGCGACCCGTTCCGTCAGGGCACGATAGCGGGCCTCCAGGTCGCCGTCGCGGCTGCGGCCCAGTTCCCACGCCATGGCTTCGAGCACCTTGTAGATCTCGGAGTCAACGAACTCGATGCCGCAGTGGCCGCTGGCGATGGTGCCGGCCGCCGCGCTGTCGAAGTTGCCCGTCCAGCCGGCCCGCTCCATCAGCGCCTCGCAGTGCGGAATGATCATGTCGGCGTTCAGCCGCTGCCGCTGGCCCCAGAGGCCGCCGGTCACCTCGACCTCGTCGGGGCCCAGCGGCCGCCAGGCCGAGATTGAAGGCTGGACCGGTCCCCCTTGCCTAGCGGACAACATCAAGCACTTCGGCTTCCTCGCGAACGAAGACCGGGATGCGGTCCGGCGAGAGCGGCACCCGGGCGAGGGTTCCCCCGTCGTGCCGCTTCCCCGTCGCCGCGCTGATCCAGGCGGCGCCGGCGGGCAGGCGGACATCGCGGGTCCGGGCACCCGGCTCAAGGACCGGGGCGATGAGCAGGTCGGGGCCGAACATGAACTCGTCATCGACGTCCCAGGCGCCCGGGTCGGCGGGGAAGTCCACGAACAGTGGCCGCATCGGGGGAAGCCCCGTCCGTGACGCCACGCGCATCTGGTCGTGGATATACGGGCGGAGCCGCTCGCGCAGCCGCAACGCGGCGGCGATCCGCTCGTACGCGAGATCGCCGTAGGACCAAGCCTCGTTGGGGCCTCCGGTCATCGCGTAGCCGGTGGGCACGCGGGGCACCCGGTCACCGTGCAGCCGGAAGAGCGGGCAGAACACGCCGTACTGGAACCACCGGGTGAAGAGTTCCTGGTAGGCGGGATCACCAGGGTCGCCGCCGTGGAATCCGCCGATGTCGGTCGTCCACCAGGGGATGCCGGAGACCGCGATGTTCAAGCCGGCCCGGACCTGCTGGCGCAGCGACTCCCATGTGGCGGGGATGTCGCCGGACCATACCGCGGCGCCGAATCTCTGCGCGCCGGCCCAGGCGGAGCGGCACAGCAAGACGGTGGGCGGCTGCCCGGCGGCGGCCATGCCCTCGGCGAAGAGCCGGGCGTTATCGCGCGGGTAGATGCCCGCCACTTCAGCACCCGGGCCCGCGTACAGGGACAGGTTGGCGGGGTGCGCCGGGTTGAGCTCCGGCTCGGACGCGTCCAGCCAGAAGACGCGGATGCCCTTGGACAGGTAGTTCCGCTCGATGAGCGCCCAGACGCGGTCGCGAGCGCGGGGGTTGGTCGGGTCATAGAAGGCCACCGGCATCGGCACGGCCATGCCCTTGTCCTGGATGGTCTGCTGGAACTCGCCCCCCTGGTCGGCCCCCACCAGTAGCCCCTGGTCGAAGAACTCGGCGTAGTTCTCGCTCAAGGGAGACATCGTGGGCCAGACCGAGACCATCAGCTCGACGCCCAGTTCCCGCAGCTCGGCCACCATGGCGTCCGGGTCGGGCCATTCGCTGTCGTCGAAGCGGTAGTCGCCCATCGCGGACCAGTGGAAGAAGTCGGCCACGATCACCGACAGCGGCAGGCTGCGGCGCTTGTACTCGCGGGCGACAGCCAGCAGCTCATCCTGGGTCCGGTAGCGGAGCTTGGACTGCCAGAACCCGCTGGCCCACGCGGGCAGCTCCGGCGCGTGACCGGTGGCGTCCGCGTACCGGGCAAGGATCTGCGCCGGGGCCGGCGCCGCCGTGAACCAGTAGTCGATCTCGCGGGCCTGCCCGGCCTGCCAGCGGGTGGCGTTGTCGGCGAACTCGACCCGGCCGACGGCGGGCACGTTCCACAGCAGCCCGTAACCGCGGTCCGACAGCACGAACGGGATGCTGACCTCGCCGTTGCGCTGGACGAGGTCCAAGGCGAGGCCCTTGACGTTAAGCCGCCCATGCGTGCGCTGGCCAAGGCCGTAGAGTCGTTCCCCCGGGTAGGAGGCGAACTGCTGGTGGATCTCGTAGGCACCTGACCGGTTGCCCGCGAAGACCCGCGCCCCCGGCATCCAGAAGTGCTCCCGGCGCTCAGCCAGCAGTTCGGCGCCGTCACCGTCGCGAAAGGTGATCAGCGGCTCCGGGTAACTCTCGGACATGTCGAAAGTGACCTCGACCCGGAGCCGTCCGTTGACCAGCGCGGCGCTCGCTCCCTCCATTTTGAGCTGGCTCGTCGTGCCGGCCGGAGGGGCGTCGCCGAGCGCGCCCGCGCTTTGGGCGGGGATGCGGTACTGGGCGGCGCGCACGCGCACGCTATCGGTGCCCCAGGCCTGAATGCGGATCACCTCGTGCCGGTGCCGCACCTCAAGAACGCCGTCGTCGTTGTAGTAGCTCACCATGCTGGCGTGGTCCATCCTCAGGGTTGAATGGGCGGCTCGGTGCCGCCGCCCGAGTGAGTGCCGGATGAGGAAAGGTACGGAATTAGTCCTTGACGGCTCCCGCGGTGACGCCGGCGGCGACATAGCGCTGCGCGAGGACGAGCAGGACGGCGGCGGGGACGGAGGCGACCACGGCGGTAGCCATGATGGCGTTCCACTGCTGGTTGTTGTTGCCTATGTAGGCGTAGATACCGAGCGTGATCGGCTGCAGCGCGCCGCCGCTGTCGAGGGTGTTGGCGAACAGGAAGTCTGACCAGGCCCACAGGAAGGCGAACAGGGAGACGGTGACCACCGCGTTGCGGCTCACCGGCATGATCACGGACCGGAAGGTGCGCAGGGCGCCGGCGCCGTCGATGCGGGCGGCCTGCACCAGCTCATCGGGGATCCGCGACATGAACGCGGTGAAGATGAGCACGCCGAACGGCACCGCGATGGTCGAGTCGGCGATGATGAGGCCCCAGACCGAGTTGAGGATGCCGAGCTTGATGTAGACGGTGTAGAAGCCCATCGTCATGACGATCGCCGGGATCATCTGGGCGATCAGCAGCGTGAAGTTCAGTGCGCCGCCGCCTTTCGGCCGGAGCTTGGCCAGCGAGTAGCCGGCCGGCGCGGCCAGGGCGAGGGTGACGATGACCGTTCCGAGCGCGACGAGCACGCTCGTCCCGAGGTAGGGCAGTTGCTGGCGGAGGACGGCGGAGTAGCCCTCAAGGGTGCCGTCGACGGGAATCAGGTGCGGCGGGCTCTTGCGCATGTCCGACGTCCGCGTCAGCGAGACGTTGATCATCCAGTAGACGGGGAAGAGCATGGCGGCGGTGAACAGGACGCCGAGCGCGGTGAGCCACCATGAGCGGCGTTTCACGTCGCCTCCAGACGGTGTCGGGCGCGGATGTAGATCAGGGCGAAGAAGACCGCGATGATGATCAGCACGTTCCCGACCGCGGACGCCGAGCTGAAGTCCGGCAGCAGCGACCCGAAGCCGAGCTGGTAGGACCAGATCGCCAGCGTGGTCGACGAGGTCGCCGGCCCGCCCCTCGTCATGATCCAGATGATGTCGAACACCTTCAGGGTGTAGATGAAGCCAAGCAGCAAGGTGATCGCCGACACCGGGCGCAGCAGCGGGAACGTGACCCGCCAGAAGCGCTGCCACCCGTTGGCGCCGTCGATCGCGGCGGCCTCGAAGACGTCCGTCGAGATGCTCTGCAGGCCGCTGTACATGATGACGAGGTTGAACGGTATGCCGATCCACACGTTCGCGATCAGCACGGCCGCCAGGGACCAGTGCGGCGAGGTCAGCCAGTCGACCGGCCCGGCGCCGATGGCCTGCAGGAAAGAGTTCACGATCCCCGAGTCGCTGTTGAGCATCCACGACCAGGTGGACGCGGACACCAGCAGCGGCAGCAGCCAGGGGATCAGGAAGAGCGCGCGAAGCAGGCTGGACAGGCGGAACCTCCGGTAGAAGAACACCGCGAGGGCCAGGCCGATGGCGAACTGGAAGGCGATCGACACGAAGGTGAAGACCGCCGTGTTGACCAGCGCCGGCGAGAACGTCGGGCTACGGAAGATGCGGCTGTAGTTGGCGAGGCCCGAGTATGGGGCGTTGCCAGTGACGAAGGACGCGACCGTGTAGGTCCTGATGCTCAAGTCGATGTTGCGGTACAGCGGGTACGCGTAGAACGCGACCAGGTACGCGACGACCGGAGCGATGAATCCCCATGCCGACGCCTGCGCCCGCAACTGCGCCGGGCGGAGCGGCCGGCCCGGCCGGGCCCGCGGCGGGGCGGGCATCGCCGCCCCGTCGCGCTGCCGCTCGGCCGACCCGGCCCTTGACTTGTCTCCTGTCATGGCTCTCACGTCGGTCTGCCGGTTGCCTTACTGGTTGAGCTTCGCGGCCGCCGCGGACTGCGCGGCCTGCAGCGCGCTCGCGGGCGCCGCCGCGCCGCTCTCCGCCTTTTGCACCGCGGTCCACATCTGCTGGGAGATGACCGGGTACTTGGTACCCAGGTTGTCACCGGTGCGGGCCTTGGCGACCCCCACCGCGGTGACCCACGAGCTCAGCGAGGGGTCCGCGGTCAACTGCGCCTGCTGCCCGGCCTTGGTGGGCGCGATGTAATTGAGCGTGCTATCGGTCGTGACGATGTTGCTAGTCGACGACAGGCACTGAATGATCTTCGCCGAGGTGGCGTAGGACGCCTTGTCCTTCTGTACCGGGATGGTGAAGAACTCCCCGCCGGTCGGCACCGGCGCCGCGCCGCCGTTCTCGGCCGGTATCGAGATGATCGGCGCCCCCATCGTGGCGGCGCCCGCCTTCTGCCAGGTGCCGTTCTCCGCGAACGCGAAATCGCCGGTCTGGAACTCCTGCCACGACGTGGTCTGCGTGTTCTGGATCACCGAGTTGGGCGCGTACCCGTCCTTGATCCAGGTGGTCCACAGGGTCAGCGCGGCGGTCGCCTGGGACGAGCCGAGGTTGGTCAGCTCGGCGCCCGCGCCCCAGAACCACGGCAGGAACTGGAAGCTGCCCTCCTCGGTGTTGATGCCCGAGAACGTGATGCCCTTCTTGCCGGCCGCCTTGACCTTGGCCAGCGCCGCGGTCAGCGAGGCCCAGCTGGTAATGGAGGCGGGGCTGACCCCGGCGGCCTGCAAGACCTTCGGGTTGTAGTAGAGCGCCAGCGTGTTCGCGCCGATGGGGACCCCGTAGGTACCGCCGTTGAGGATCCCGGCGCCGAGGATGTTCGGGGCGATCGCGCCGGTGGACAGGCCGTTCTGCGCGGTGGTGGTGAGGATCCCGGCGGTCGCGAGCGTGGAGACGACCGGGTTGTCCACGAGCAAGATGTTTGGCGAGGTTCCCTGCTGGCCGGCCAGCAGGGCCTGTGTCGTCAGCGCGGTCGTGTCGTAGGCGGTGTGCTTGATCGTCACCCCGGCCTTCGTGCCGCATGACGCGACCAGCTTCCACCACGCGGAGGAGGCGTTGTACTGCGGGTAGGGATCCCAGAGGGAGTAGGTGCCACCAGTCGCCGATGAAGCGCTCGAGCTGCTGCCTGAACTGCTTGAGCAGGCCGCCAGCGCGGTTACGGCGGTGAGGGCGAGCAGCGCGGCGCACGCTCTACGGGTTATTTGCACGGTCATTCCTCTCTGGATGGCCGGGATTCCGCGAAGTCTCGGAATCCGGTAACGGTGACTGGTTCTTGGTTGTCCTTGCCTATTGCCTTCATCTGCCCGGACTCCGTTGTCGAACCGGTTCGACAGTGCGGCGCGCCATAGGGAGGCAGCCGCTTCACTGGCTAGCGGGTACTTCCGCGGTCCGTGATCTGCGGCGCGACGAGGTCGACTCGCCAGGGGTTAGCGTCTGCTGGAGTAGTCATGCGCTGCACGAGAGCCTGGACCGCCGACCGGCCCAGCTTGTTCGGCGACGTCTCGACCGCCGTGTACGGCAGCGAGAAGAGCCGGCCGAAGTCCTCGGAGAACATGCCGGCGACCGACAGGTCATCAGGCACGCGGACGCCGCGCGAGTAAAGCACCGACGGGAGCGCGGCGATGACCGCGTCGTTATGCACGACCATGGCTGACTGGTCAGGCGCGTCGAGGATCTGGTTGAGCTGCTGATTAACGGCGGGTTGCTGTGTCTCGCCGTAGTAGGAACGAACGCGGATGCCGTAGCTCGCGGCGCGCTGCAGGGCCGCGTCCTGGAATCGCCAGGAGTACGCCCCGCCACGCTCGAAAACGTGCTCGCGCGGGGTGATCAGGATAATCTCGCGGTGCCCGCGCTCGGCGAGGTGGTCGACGAGGATGCGGCCAGACTCCGCGAAGTCCAGATCGAAGACGTCGAAGCCCTCCGGGGTACGCGGCAGGCCGACCATCGAGGCCGGCTGGCGCATCTTCCGCAGCACCGGCAGCCTCGGGTCCTCGTGCGCGACGTTCAGCAAGATGATGCCGTCCACCATCCCGGAGCTCGAGATCCGCTGCACCGCGTGCGGGCCGTCGGCTTCCGTCACCATCAGGATGTCGTAGCCCGCTTCGCGCGCGGCATCGGAGATCGGCAGGACGTACTGCAGCATGGCGGGCGAGAACTCGTCCTCGAAGAACTGGACGAACAAGCCGATGACCATCGTCTGCGACGTGGCGAGGGCCCGCGCTCCCGCGTGCGGGGTGAAGCCCAGCTCAGTGATCGCGGCCTCGATGCGCTCGCGAGTCTCCCTGGATATGGTTCGCTTGCCGGACAGCGCATAGGAGACCGTGCTCCGCGAGACGCCCGCGTAGCGGGCCACGTCCTGGATCGTCGGCACCATCGCCTACCTCAAGTCGAACCGATTCGATTATGCTAGCCACGCATGCCACGGGGCGCAAGAGTCCCTTCATGATGAAGCTGGCGCTAGCTAAACACCTTCCCTGAAGGCCTGATTAACCATGGCGGACCCCTGCTGAGGCCGCATCGCAGTCGCCGTGTGGTCGAGCTAGCCCGAACCGATTCGATAACTAGAAGTGTGCATGCCCCGGGTCGGCGGGACTCCCGTTCCAGGCACCGCGGGAGGCCGCGGCGTCCGCCGCTGACCATCGCCAGGAACCAGGTGCGGAAGGTCACCGCGCGGAGCTGCAACTTTCAGCCCTCTCAGCCCGGTGACCTGCGAAGCAGCCGAGATTGCCGGCTTGGGGCTTCTCAGCCAAGGGTCATCATGGAAACGTTCACGCTAGCACTGGGTGTTAGCGCTAACAAGCTGCTCGCATACCTGCGCGTAGCGCGATGCCCAGACGTCCCCTGGGAACCCCGCTCACGCTGCCTGCCTGGAGGAGGATCCGGATGAATGTGGCTCATCACCGGTCCCGGTGGCTGACCATCTGCGCGGTCGCGATCACCATGGTGGCGGCGGCCGCCGGGGCGATCGGGGCTGCCTCGTCGAGCGCGGCGTCGGCTGGGTGCTCGGTCGCCTATACCGTCCCTTCGCAGTGGCCGGGCGGGTTCACCGGCAACGTGGCGATCAGCAACCTCGGCAGCCCGGTCAGCTCCTGGACGCTGACCTGGGACTTTACCGCGGGTCAGCAGGTCACCCAGGGATGGGGCGCCACGTACTCCCAGTCCGGTACCCGGGTCACCGCCGCTAGCGTGAGCTATGACGGCAGCCTCCCCACTGGCGGCTCGGCCACCATCGGCTTCAACGGCTCGTGGAACAACGCGAGCAACCCGGCCCCGGCGGACTTCGCGCTCAACGGCGTCACCTGCGCCGGCAGCCCGTCCCCCACGCCCACTCCGACGCCAACGCCAACCCCAACGCCAACCCCGACGCCGACCCCGACCCCGACCGGCTCGCTGCCCGGCAGCTTCCAGTGGACGTCCAGCGGCGCGCTGATCAGCCCGCACTCCGACTCCCACAACATCATCGCCGTGAAGGACCCGTCCGTGGTCAACTACAACGGCAATTGGTACGTGGCCGCCTCGACCGTGAACTCCTCCGGCTCCTACAGCATGGAGTTCCTCAGCTTCGCCACCTGGTCCCAGGCCAGCTCGGCCAGCCCGGTCTACGCCGACCAGACCGCGATCGGCGGGGGCTACAAGACCGCGCCGCAGCTCTTCTACTTCGCCCCGCAGAAGCTGTGGTACCTGGTCTACCAGACCGGCGGCAACATCGGGTATTCCACCAACCCGGACGTCGCCAACCCCTCCGGGTGGAGCGCGACCCAGAACTTCTACTCCGGCATGCCCGCGATCATCTCGCAGAACATTGGCTCGGGCTTCTGGGTCGACTCATGGGTCATCTGCGACAGCGCCAGCTGCTACCTGTTCTCCATGGACGACAACGGGCACCTGTACCGGTCGCAGACATCCGTATCCAGCTTCCCCGGGGGCATGGGCAACACGGTCATCGCCGCGTCCAACTCCAGCCCGTTCAGCTTCTTCGAGGCCGACAACGTCTACAAGGTCGCCGGCCAGAACCAGTACCTGCTGATCGTCGAGGCAATCGCCTCTACCGGCCGCCGGATCTTCACCGCCTACACCTCCGACGCGATCAACGGCACCTGGACTCCGCTGGCCGCCACCCAGGCCAACCCGTTCATGGCGGCCAGCAACGTCACCGTCAGCGGCACCGCCTGGACCCAGGACTTCAGCAGCGGCGAGATGATTCGATCCGGCTACGACCAGACCCTGACCATCAGTCCCTGCAAGATCCAGTACCTCTACCAAGGCCACGATCCCGGCGCCACCCAAAGCTACAACCTCCTGCCCTGGCGCCTAGGCCTGGTCACCCAGGCCAACTCCACCTGCTAGCCAGCAGCCACCACAGCGCAGGCCACCTGAACGGTCGCCGGGCCGGGCGCCCGGGACGGCTAGCCCGGTCCGCTGCCGCCGGGCGCGCCGCCGGCGGCCAGGTGTGCCCGCAGCCGGGCCAGCTCGGCCTGCAGCTGGCGGGTTTCCTCCTGCATCTGCAGGACGCGGCGGATGCCGGCCAGGTTGAGGCCGTCGGCGGTCAGCGCGCAGATCTCGGCCAGCCGGTCGATGTCATGCCGGGAGTAGCGGCGGGTGCCGCCGGCGCTGCGCGCCGGGTCCAGGAGCCCTTCCCGCTCGTAGATCCGCAGCGTCTGCGGGTGCAGCCCGGCCAGCTCAGCCGCCACCGAGATGCTGAACAGCCCCCGGTCCCGGTCAGCCCACCCCGGGCTTACCACGGCCAGCCCCGGCCGCGGTACCGCAGCACCAGTTCCGCCAGCAGCGCCAGCCGCAAGTCCTCCTCATCCCAGCCGGCCGCCCCGGGCACCGGGCCGGGGCCGCCTTCCACCCGGACCGGCCCCGCCACCAGCGGCGGGCCGGGGACCCCGGCCGGCGGTGCCGTGCTGCGGGCTGCGCCAGGGCCGGGCGCGGCGGGCGAGTGCCGTACCGTGACCCGTACCCGGCCCGGGGGCTGCCCGGGGTCCAGCCCCCGGTCGTAGGCGGCCCGGCGGCCGGGGTCGCCGAGGACCGACCAGGCCTCGGCCAGGGCGCGGAACCGGGCCGGCGCGCCGTCGTCGCCGTGGCGCGCGTCGGGATGCTCATCGCGGGCCCGGCGCCGCCAGGCCAGCGCGATCTCCTCCCGGGAGGCGTCCCTCGCCACCCCCAGCAGCTGGTAAAGGTCCCGGGCCGGCTCCCGGGGGCCGCCGTCATTGGCCATCACTGTCACCGTCCCTTCGCCGCACGGTTGCGCGCATAGGTTTCATCCAGTATGCGCCAGAAGGAAACCTGAGTCGAGACTTGTCAGGTTCTTCGCTGCCGTGCTATATAAATCCCGTGAGCGTGATAGACAACCGACACCGCAAGGAGGCACCGACCATGCTCATGCGCACCGACCCGTTCCGCGAGCTGGACCGGTTCACCCAGCAGGTCTTCGGCACCGCCGGCCGGCCGGCGGCGATGCCGATGGACGCCTACCGGCAGGGCGACAGCTTCTACATCCACCTGGACCTGCCCGGCGTCGACGCGGACTCCATCAGCTTGACCGTCGAGCAGAACGTGCTCACCGTCCGCGCCGACCGCGCCCCGGTGAAGGCCGACGGGGCCGAGCTGATCGTCGCCGAACGGCCCTACGGCACCTTCACCCGGCAGGTCTTCCTCGGTGAGACCCTCGACGCCGACAAGATCGCCGCCGACTACGCCGCGGGCGTCCTCACCCTGACCATCCCGGTCCGCGAGGCCGCCAAGCCGCGCAGCATCCAGATCACCAGCAGCGACGGCAAGCAGGCCGTCACCGCCTAGAGCCCCCGGGCAGCGCGGGTCGCGGCGCCCGCCGACCGCAGATGACACCCGTAGCGGGTGCAGTCGCTGTCGGTGGAGAGACGATGCAGGACCCGTTGAGTTCAGGGCGGTCCAGCCCCCGTAGGCCCCGCTATCCCGCGATGCGGGCGACGACCTTGATCCGGGCGCCCCCCGGGTCGGCCAGCATCGCCAGCCGGCCGAACGGCGTGTCCATGGGCTCCTGCACGACCGTGCCGCCCAGCTCGGCGGCCGTGGCGAGCGCCTTGTCGGTGTCCGCCACGCTGATGTAGGCGTCCCAGTGCGGCGCTTCCCCCGCAGCGAGGTAAGCGCCCGCGTCCATGATCCCGGCCACCGGCTGCCCGGCCGCCTCGATCGCCGTGAGCCGGAACTCATCGGTGTCG
>JAICUO010000691.1 GCA_025935815.1 Streptosporangiaceae bacterium | reverse complement strand
GCACAGCGGAACCTGCGCGCCGCGGCTGATGCCGTCATGCGCCACCCCGGGCACGCCACCGCGCTCGGCGCCGGTCATGAGGAGGCCGCCCGCTGGCGGGATGCCGCCGCGGCGATGCTGATCCCGTACGACGAGCGTCGCGGGGTCCATCCCCAGGCGGAGAGATTCGCCGAGCACCAGGCGTGGGACTTCTCGCACACAAGCACGGACCAGTACCCGCTGATGCTGCATTTCCCCTACTTCCAGCTCTACCGCAAGCAGGTCGTCAAGCAGGCCGACCTCGTGCTCGCGATGCACCTGCGCGGCGACGCGTTCACCTGCGAGCAGAAGGCCAGGAACTTCGACTACTACGAGCGGCTCACCGTCCGGGACTCCTCGCTGTCGGCGTGCACCCAGGCGGTGATCGCCGCCGAGGCCGGGCACCTGGAACTGGCCTATGCCTACTTCGCCGAGGCGGCGCTGATCGACCTGGAAGACCGGGAGTGCAACACGCGCGACGGCCTTCACATCGCGTCGCTCGCAGGCACCTGGATCGCGGCCGTGGCCGGATTCGGCGGGCTGCGCGACCACGACGGAACGCTCACTTTCGCCCCGCGGCTGCCGGAACGCATCACCAGCCTCACGTTCCGGCTCACCTACCGGCGTCGCTGCATCGAGGTCACGATCGGCCATGACCGTGCCGCCTACCGCCTGCTGCACGGGGAGCCGCTTGCGACCAGACACCACGGCCAGCCGATAACGGTCTCGCGGGAGAAGCCGGTGGAGTGCCCGATTCCCCCCGCCACTGCCCGGGAGCCACCCGCCCAGCCGGCCGGCCGCGCCCCTGCGCGGCGGAAGCCGCCGCGGTAGTCCACCGGCACCGGTGGTCCCGGTTAGTCGTCGAGTGCCGCGGGAAGCGGGCAGGACCAGCACGGGCTCGCCGGCGTTTAACAGTGCCCCCGTTCGCCCCGGCCAGCTGGATGCTGGGTCACTGACCGGTGCCGGTTCCGTCGCGGATCACCACGACGGGGCAAGTCGCATGATGCACGCAGTGCTGGCCGACCGATCCCAGCAGCGCCTCGGTGAAGCCGCCGTGTCCACGGCTGCCCACCACCAGTAGTTCGGCGCCCTTGGCGTCGTCGAGGAGGACCTGAGCGGCGTTGCCCTGCCGGACGGTCGGCTGGATCTTCACGCCTGGCGCCAGTGCGCCGGCCCCGGCAATCGCTTCCTCGAGCATCGACCGGGCTATGCCCGCTACGTCGGCGGTGTCCGGCAGCAGGTCCCAGCCGTAGTAGGTGGGGAGCTGCCAGGCGGTCACCGCCTCGACCCGCGCGCCGGTAAGCCGCGCCTGCCGTAGCGCCCACCGCAGCGCTGCCTTGGACGACGGTGAACCGTCTACGCCCACGACGATGCGGGCGTCATCTTCTGCCGCCGGTTCGGCCACGACTGCCTCCTTCCATTTCCAGCCCGCGCGGTGCTTGCCGGGCCGACGTAAGCGCCTGGCTGGGCGCCCGCATCACCGGCTCACTGACTACCCCCGGCGGGGCCCGGCGGCGCCTTCGCGGCTGCCCGGTACTCCAGGCCCGGTGCTGGCGCGGTTGCGGCACCGTGCTGGCGGAGCTGGATGCATTGTCTCTCGTCTTCCGATCAGGCCGCCCCAGATCCACTGCGCACCGGGCGCAGACCGCGTTCGCCGCGGCGGCCTGGGCCAGCGCTGGCCCGGCCGAGCCGATGCCGGGGCGCGCCATGCCAGCAAGGGCACGCTAGCTCCGTACGCTTGCAGGTTCCTTGCTGCTCATGCGGCAGTGCGAGGGCGGGTGGCCGTGCGGCGGTGAACGGCAGGCCTTGGTTTCCTGCGGTTCCGCGAGTCGCGAGAAGGACGGCGGTACCGGGGCGTCTGGAGGATTGAATATGCCGCCGGGTCGTTTCGGGGCGGACGCGCGCCCGACATGAACGAAGGAGCTGCAAGATAACGGCAAGCACCGGTTGCTATCGTCCCGGGATCCGGGGCATCGGCGTCAACCTGTGGATAGCGAGTGTCTGCAATGCAGGTGCGGCAGGCTGGGTGCAGGACAGCCGAGGGGCCTCGACCCGCCCGTCGGAACGCGTACACGCGGCACCACAACCGAAGATGAGGAGTCACTCGTGACAGACACGAACAGCATGGTGTATCCCCGGGGGACCCGCGAGATCGGCGCACGGCGCCGGGAACTGGCCCCGGAGATTCATCAGGCTTTCGACGCTTTCAGCCAGCAGGTGTTCGCCGACGGCGCCCTGCCCGGAAAGACAAAGCAACTGATCGCTGTTGCGGCCGCGCACGTCACCCAGTGCCCGTACTGCATCAGGGGGCACACCAAACTCGCCCGCCGGGCCGGGGCGAGTGACCAGGAGATCATGGAGGCCATCTGGGTCGCCGCCGAGATGCGCGCAGGCGGCGCCTTCGCTCATTCCACCATTGCCCTGCATGCCCTTGACGAATAGCGGCGGTAGCGGTCACCCCCGTGGGCACATGGCACGCCGGCGGCGCCGTTGGGCACGAAATCACGGCAAGGAGCAGCGGAGCCACCAGGTGAGCGCGCGGGCCGTGGACCCGGGCGGGCGCGGGTGGCGCTGCTGGCCGGCAGCCACGCGGTCGATGACATCTACCATGGAGCGGTTGCCGCACTGCTGCCGTTCTTCATAGCCGGTCGCCATTACTACCTGCTGACCTGGCTGACGATCGCGCTGTCCGGGGTCGGGGTCGCGGCCTTCCACCCGGAGGTGGCGCGGGCCGCCCGGGCCGCAAGCGGCGACAGCCAGCAGGCGATGAGCGTGTTCTCCGTCGGCGGCAATGCCGGTTTCGCCGTCGGCCCGCTGTTCGTCGCCGCAGTGCGGGTCGCCGCCGGCACCCGCGGCACCGTCTTCCTGGCCGTGCCCGCGGTCATCACCGGCGTGGCCGTCTATGCCGTCCTGCAGCGTAGCGGTCACGCGCCCGCCCGCGGGCAGCCCGTCAAGCGTCAGGACGGTGCCCAGGACGACTGGGGCGGGTTCGCGTTGCTCACCTCGACTGTCATCGTCCGCTCGATCTTCTCCTTCGGGCTGTCCTCGCTGCTGGCCCTCTACGTCGGCACCAGCCTGCACGGCGGCAGGCAGGGGAACCGGTACTCACGACCATGCTCGTGGCGGGCGCCGCCGGCACCGTCACCGCGCGGCTAGCCGACAGGTTCGGCCGGCTGCCGGTGATCCGCGCCTCCTTCGCCGGGACCGCCCTCGGGCTGCTGGCATCGTGCTCACCGGCCTGCCGTGGGTCTTCGCGCCGATCGCGCTAACCGGGTTCGCGTTCAACGAGTCGTTCAGCTTGGCCGGTTACGTGGCTGGGCGGGCTATGTAAGTAACTCGGCTGTCCGGCTGCGCCGGCGGCAGCACCACTGCAGCTAGCCGCCGGCATCGAGAGCCACCCCTCATCCGGTCCCGGCGAGGCCGAAGCCCTTTGGCGTTTCAGACAGTGGCTGGCATCTTCGGGACACCATTCAGTTGCCCGGCCAGGGACACGCCTACTGGCGGGTTGGCCCCGGTGAGGGCGGGAACGTCGGTTGGCTGGTGCGTGCCGTCGGCTGTCTCAGCATCGGTGACTGCCGCCTGGGCCCGGCCCGGCGCCGGGGCGGCGTTGTCGAAGAAGCGCAGCAGTTCTACCGGGAAGGGCATGACCAGGGTGCTGTTCTTCTCGGCGGCGACCTCGGCGACGGTCTGCAGCAGCCGCAGCTGCAGGGCGGCCGGGTCGGCCGACATGACCGTGGCGGCCTCGGCGAGCCTGGTGGATGCCTGGTACTCGCCGTCGGCGGCGATGACCCGGGCGCGGCGCTCGCGCTCGGCTTCGGCCTGCCGTGACATCGACCGCTTCATCGACTCGGGCAGGGAGATGTCCTTCAGCTCGACCCGCTCGACCAGGATCCCCCACGGCTCCTCGGTGGGGGCGTCGATGACGTCCTTGAGGTGGGCGTTGACCTGCTCCCGCTCGGACAATAGCT
>JAICUO010000637.1 GCA_025935815.1 Streptosporangiaceae bacterium | reverse complement strand
TCAGGTCCTTCTCGAACGCCTCGACGGTCACGCCGTCCGCCCCGGCTGCACCGCCGTTCGCCTTGACCTGCCTCCAGGCCTGCAACACCAGCTCCTTCGGTATGGCAAACGGCTTCTCGTCCTGCCCTGACATGCTCACTCGCCTCCTCCCAGGGCCGAGGCCCCGGTTGCTCGGGATCACACATCCAGATAAGCCGGCCCCTTCGCTCCGCCCCCGTTACAGGGGCCTCGCCGCTACTACGGGCCGGTCCGCCGGCGCGCGCCGCGACGGTACTCAGCACCTCGCCGTTCCGGCGGCTTGGTGCGCTCCCTCTCGCGTCCCGCAGACCTCGCGGGCGCTGTGTCAGCGCGCGCCTTCCCGTGTTCCGCACGCGAGCCGCAGACCAGGCTCGCGCCACCTGCACGCCGGGCACCGCCTGGCCAGTAGACGGGTATCCGCCAGGCTTATCCCGGGACGGGCATTATCGCCCCGGTTCTGATGCCGTCTTCTACTCTCGACGATTCAGCGGTGGTTCACTCGCTTTCGCCTTCCCTGTCCCCGCCTGACGGCTCTCACGCCGCCTTTTCCGCATCGCTCAGCACCGCAGTCTTCAGCTAGGGCACCATGCGGTGGCTTGACGCCTCCCCCCGCAGGGCGACGCCGAAGGGCCACGAAACCTTCATCTCACATGCAGTTATCACTTCAAGTCATCGCCTCCTACAGCGGCGACTCCCTTCCGCGCCCACGGCGCAAAATGCCGGGTAGTTAAGGGTTCCGGCGCGGAGTCAAGCGGTTCGGCGGGTTTCCCTGGTTCGGCGGACATGGCAGTACCTAACAACCTCTGAGTTGCCGAGGGCCGCCAAGGGGGCCATCAGTCCTGGACCTGGGGTTTTCCGCTGTATCGAGGGAAACTTCCGGGATTGAGAAAGTTTCACTATGCCTGAAACTGTATCGTTCTCTGCGATGACATCGTGGTTATCGTGAAGATCGGGGGCAGGGTGTCACTTGCGGTAGTCCGTGACCTGCGCGACGCGCGCGGGCCGGCGGGCCCTGAGGAGATCGCGGCATTCGAGACTGACTCGCTGGCCGGGTTCGTGCTGGCGCGGTCCGCCGCGGGGCTGGCCGACAGCACGGTCGCCCGCGACGTGATCCACCTGGAGCAGGTCCGGGCGTGGCTGGAGCGGCCACTGTGGGAGATGCAGCCCGCCGACGCGGACGCCTATTTCGGGCAGGTGCTGCGCGGCGCGGCCAAGGGCACCCGGCTGGCGCGGGCGCAGGCGCTGAAGACCTACTTCCTGTTCCTGGAGCTCCGGCATAAGGTCGAGATCCACCAGATGACCGGCCATGTGGTGCAGTGCCCGCTCGACGAGCTGAACCGGCCGCGGGGCAGCCAGCCAGCCGCACTGCGGATCCCGCCCAGCGAGGCCGAGATCGGGATCCTGTTCGCCGGGTGGCGGGACGAGCTGGCCGGCTGCCGGAAATTCGCCCCGTCCGCCCGGAACTACGCTGCGGCCCGGCTGATGGCCGACGTCGGCCTGCGGGTCAACGAGGCGTGCCAGCTGGACCTGGCCGACATCAAGTGGGAGCTGGGCCGGTTCGGGAAGATCCACGTCCGGATGGGAAAGGGCGCCCGCGGGTCCGGCCCCCGCGAGCGGATGGTCCCGCTGATCAACGGTGCCCGCGCGACCCTGGAATGGTTCGTGCGGGACGTGTGGTCCTGCTTCGATGATGACCACGTCCGGCCGGGGGCGCCGCTGCTGCCCTCGGAGCGCAAGAACCCGGACGGGACCTGCGCCCGCGTCGGGGACGAGGCGATCCGGTCGTCCCTGGCCGACGCCGCGGAGACCCACCTTCCGGGCTGGCAGGGGAAGATCACGCCGCACCTGCTCCGGCATTTCTGCGCCGGCCAGCTGTATGCGAACGGCATGGAGCTGACCGCGGTCCAGGAGGTCCTCGGCCACTCCTGGATCGTCACGACGATGAATTACATTCACGTTCATCGAACTAATGTCGAGGATGCGTGGATCGCAGGGCAGGAGCGCGCCGCCCGGCGGCTGACGGGACTGTCGTGGTGACCGCCGGCCTGGACGAGGCGCTGCGGGCCGGCGCCGCCGGCCTGTACTGCGCCGAGGCAGGCACGGAGCTGCTGATAGCGCACCGGTCCTGGCTGCTGCGCGGCGATTTCGGGCCGTTCATCATCCTCGCGGCCCCGCCGGCCGGGCAGGAGATGACGGCGTCGGTCGACTGGGACGCCGCGGTCGGGGCGCTCGTGTCCGGCGGCCTGCCGTGCAGCAGCGGGGAACGCCGGGTACTGCGCCTAGCGGCGAGCATCGCCGCCGGGATCCCCGTCGACCTCTCCGAAGCGCTGACCGGGCTGGACCGCGCGGGCATCACCGCGGCGGCCCGCGCGGTCCTGCACGCCGGCGGGCACCGGGACGTTACCGTTGCCCTGCCCCCGGACGTCCCGCCGGTCCCGGTGAAGGGAATGTGAGCGATGAAGTGGAACCTGCGGCTGGCCGCCGCCAACCGCGGCATCTGGAAGGCCAGCGAGCTGCAGAAGATGCTCGCCGCCCGCGGCCTGAGCATCAGCGCGGGAAAGATGTCCGGCCTGTGGTCGGGCAGCCCGGCGAGCGTCAAGCTCGACGAGCTCGACGTCATCTGCGCCGTGCTCGGCTGCGGGATCGAGGAACTGCTGCTCCCCGAGCCCGGCAAGGTCGCCGGCCCGGCCGAGGAACAGCCCCGGCCGGCCGCGCAGGCGTCAGCAGGGCCGTCCGTCACGCCCCGCCGCCGCGACGGCCGCTCCCTGCCGCCGCCCTGACATGGGGAAGACCAGGGACCCAGCCCGCGACCTGCCCCGCAGCTGCACCGACTGCCTGGCCTGGGGAGTCATGGAAGAGATCCGCTGCCGGGCCTGCCGCTCCTTCCGCAGCCGTTACCGGGACGAGCGCGCGTGCGCCGGCTGCGGCCGGGCGCTGCGGGTCAAGAACAGATACTGCCGGCTGTGCTGGGTGCAGCTGTCCGGCGGCCGGCCCTGGGAAGGGAACACGCCCGCCGGGACGGCGGCCATGGCCGCGGCCGGCGCGCGAGTCAGCCACCATCAGCTGTTCTTCGACAAGATGTCGCCCGGCTCCGGGCCTCGGCCCCCCAGGCCGCGGAAGGCAAGGCCAGCCGTCCCGGCTTCTTCCCGGGCCTGGGCCCAGCTGCGGCTGACCGCGCCGTCCGCGCCGGACACCAGCCCGGCCCTGGCTGCCGCCGCCCGCGTCGCCCACAGGCTCGCCGAGGCCCGCGGCTGGTCCGCCGCGGAACGGTACCGGGTCGGCCGGGGGCTGCGCATCGCCCTGGCCGGCAGCGGCGAGGATGAGCCGGCCCAGTGGTCGCGGGCACTGCCGCTGCTGCACGCCGCGCACGTCCCCGCCAGGCACGTCGCGGAAGTCCTCCGCCAGGCCGGCATGCTGGACGACGACCGCATCCCGGCCTTCGACAGCTGGCTGGACCGCAAGCTCGCCGGCCTGGCCGCCGGGATCCGGCACGATACCGGACGCTGGGTGCGCACCCTCAAAGACGGCGGGCCCCGCAGCCGGCCCCGCAGCGCCGAGACCGTCCGCATCTATCTCGAGAAAGCGCTGCCCGCGCTGGCGCACTGGTCGGACAGCTACGATCACCTGCGCGAGGTCACCCGCGGCGACATCAAGGACTTCGTGCGGCCGCTGCACGGATCACGCCGTCACAACACCCTCGTCGCGCTCCGGTCCCTGTTCGCGTTCTGCGCTGCCGACGGCGTGATCTTCCGCAACCCCGCGACCGGCATCAAGGTCGGCCGCAAGCTCACCGTCAGCGTGCTCCAGCCGCTGCCTCAGGCCGACATCGACGACGCGGTCACCAGCGCCGTTACCCCGGCGGCCAGGCTCATCATCGCCCTGGCCGGCATCCACGCGGCCCGCAGCAGCACCATCCGCTCGGCCCTCCTCGCCGACGCCGACCCCGCCAGCCGCCGCCTGATCCTCGACGGCCGGGTGCGCCCCCTGGACGGCTACACCGCCCGGCTGCTGCGGGAATGGCTGGAATACCGCAGGGCCAGATGGCCCGGAACCGCCAACCCGCACCTGCTCGTCAACGAGCACACCGCGCTCGGCACCGGCCCGGCCAGCAGGACCTGGGTCAACACCGCCCAGCGCGGCCACGCCGCCACCATCGAGGCACTGCGCGTCGACCGCCAGCTCGACGAAGCCCTCGCCTCCGGCGCCGACCCTCTCCACCTGGCCTCCACCTTCGGCATCGACCCCGTCACCGCCGTCCGCTACGCGTCCAGCGCCCGCCAGCTTCTCCGGACCGCAGCCGAGCAGGAAGGCCCAGCAGGGATCCCCGCGAACCCAAGGACCAGATCCGCCCAGGAACCCTGAGCATCCTTCAGTTCGTCCCGGAAATCCCTCGGAAATCCTGAACTCCGGGGAAAG